>SEEY01000119.1 GCA_004211235.1 Rubrivivax sp. | reverse complement strand
TGTCCAGCCTGCGCGCGCTCGACCTGCCGCTCGTCAACCCGCAGCCGCTGCAGCAGGCACTGGCCCAGGCCGGCCAGCCGCTGTTCGGTGCGCAGACGCCCGACGGCTACAAGAACACCGCCGCCGCCTGGCGCAACCCCGAGGCGCTGACGCAGCGCGTGCAGCTGGCGATGACGCTGGGCGCGCGCAGCGGCATCGGCGCCGACCGGCTCGGCAGCACCCTCGGTGCCTCGGTCAGCGAACCGACGCGCCGCACGTTGGCGGCCGAACCCGCCGGCCAGCAGGTGGCGCTGCTGCTCGCCTCTCCCGATTTCATGAAGCGATAGGACCCGCCATGCTGCGTCGCCAACTCCTCAATTTCGGCGCCTTCACGCTCGGCGGCCTGCCCGTGTCCCTGGTGCGTGCCCAGGGCGGGGTGCAGAAAAAGCTCGTCGTCGTCATGCTGCGTGGCGCGGTGGACGGCCTGTCGGTCGTTGCGCCCTACGGCGAGCGCGACTATGCCGCCAGCCGCCCGCAGATCGCGCTGCCACCACCCGGCGCCGAGGACGGCCTCCTCAAGCTCGACTCGCTGTTCGGCCTGCACCCGTCCTTGAGCCCGCTGAAGCGTCACTGGGACGGTGGCCAGCTCGCCTTCGTGCATGCCAGCGGCTCGCCGGACCCGACACGCTCCCACTTCGACGCGCAGGACTACCTCGAGTCCGGCACGCCCGGCCGCAAGTCCACGCCCGACGGCTGGCTCAACCGGCTGCTGACGGCGCTGCCCGGCGAGCCCGCGCCGACGCGGGCCATCAGCATGGGCCAATCGCCGCCGCGCATCTTCTCCGGCACCGCAAGCGTCGCCAGCCTGGGGCTGGGGCCCAACGCGATGCAGCGCCGCGCCATCGACGACCCGCAGATGCAGGCCGGTCTCGCCAAGCTCTACGCCAGCGACGCCCAGCTCAGTGGCACGCTGCGCGACACCACGCAGGGCCGCGGCGAGATGGCGCGCAGCATGGCATCCGGCTCGGCCACGGGCATGGCCCCGGGCGAGCGCTCCATGGACCCGAGCGCCGACGCCGGCGCGCCGTCCGCGCGCAGCTTTGCCGCCGACGCCCGGCGGCTCGGCACGCTGATCCGCAAGGATCCGCACACCCAGCTCGCCTTCACCGCGGTGGGCGGCTGGGACACGCACGTCAACCAGGGCGCCGCCCGTGGCCAGCTCGCCAACCGCCTGGCCAGCCTGGGCGAGGGCCTGGACGCGCTCGCCCTCGGCCTGGGCGATACCTACCGCGACACCGTCATCGTCGTCATCAGCGAGTTCGGCCGCACGCTGCGCCAGAACGGCAACGGCGGCACCGACCACGGCCGCGGGAATGTCATGTGGCTGATGGGCGGCCCCGTGGCGGGCGGCCAGGTGCTGGGCGACTGGCCGGGGCTGGACAAGGCCGCGCTGGCCGACGGCCGCGACCTCGCCGTGGCCAACGACTTCCGCCAGGTGCTCTCGCCGCTGCTGCTGCGCCACCTCGGCCTGTCGGAAACCGCACTGGCGACAGTGTTTCCCCAGGCACCGCAGACTTGGCGTTATGCGGACAAGCTGGTACGGGCGTGAAGTGAGCCCCTCGCCCGTTCCTGCACCGCTGAACGCGGGCCGGCCCAGTCGGCCCCCCGAGGGGGCGGCGATGCTTGCCGGTTCGACCGGCAAGCATCGCCATGGCGGGCCGGCTTGGGAGCGGCCCGGCGCTCGGCCCGGAATGCGTGCGTTTGGGAGGTCAACATGATGCGAATCCCCGTCACCTCGTTCGGCCTGTGGCTGGCGATTGCGGTGCTCGCCTACTGCTTCCTCGTGGCAGTGGGCAGCGAGTGACTTAGCGCAGCACCAGCCTGGCGCCCGTGCCCCGGTCGGCGACGATCTCGCCGATTTCCGCCGCGGCTGTAAAGCCATGGCCCCGGAACACCGCCAGCACGTCGTCGACGGCGCCCGCATCGCAGGACACCAGCAGGCCGCCGCTGGTCTGCGGGTCGGTCAGCAGGGCGCGGTCGGTGGCGTCGAAGCCCTCGGGCAGCGTCACCTCGGCCCCGTAGCCGCCCCAGTTGCGGCCCGAGGCGCCCGTGACGAAGCCTTGGCCGGCCAGTTCGCGTACGCCCGCCAGCAGCGGCACACGCGCCCAGTCGATCACGACCGTGGCCCCGGCGCCGCGCGCCAGCTCCAGCGCATGGCCGGCCAGGCCGAAGCCGGTCACGTCGGTCAGCGCATGCACGCCGTCCAGCGCCGCCAGGTCGGGCCCGGGCGTGTTCAGCTGCGTGGTGGTGGCGATCATCTGCGCATAGCCCTCGGGCGACAGCTGCTCCTTCTTCAGCGCGGCCGACATGACGCCCACGCCGAGCGACTTGCCCAGCAGCAGCCGGTCGCCCACGCGCGCATCGGCATTGCGCTTGACGCGCTTCGGATGCACCACGCCCATCGCCACCAGGCCGTAGATGGCCTCGACCGAGTCGATGGTGTGGCCGCCTGCGATCGGAATGCCGGCGGCGCGGCAGACCGCCTCGCCGCCCGCCAGGATCTGCGCAATGACGTCGGTGGACAGCACGTTGATCGGCATGCCGACCAGCGCCAGCGCCATGATGGGCTTGCCGCCCATGGCGTAGACGTCGCTGATGGCGTTGGTGGCGGCAATGCGGCCGAAGTCGAACGGGTCGTCGACGATGGGCATGAAGAAATCGGTCGTCGCGATCAGCGCGATGTCGTCGGTGAGCTGGTAGACGGCCGCGTCGTCGGCCGTCTCGATACCCACCAGCAGCTGCGGCGGCATCGGCATCTTGGCGGTGTGCTTCAGGATCTCGCTGAGCACGCCGGGCGCGATCTTGCAGCCGCAGCCGCCGCCATGCGAGAGAGAGGTCAGGCGCGGGCCCAGCGGGGCCGTGGCGTTCGGGTTCATCGGGGGGTCTCCAGGCAGGCCGGGCAGTATCTCCGGGCGCTGTGGGCGGTTGTCAGGAGGGGTCTCAGCCGGCGTCGGCCGCGATGCGCCGGGCCAGCGCCAGGATGCCGGCGTCCGACAGGTCGTCGCAGGCCAGCCGCCGCGCACCCCCCAGCCGCTCCAGATGATGGCCCTGGGAGCGGGCATAGAGCGGGTCGTAGTGCCGGCTCATCAGCGCCTCGAACAGCGGCGGCAGCTCGCCCGCCAGCGCCCAGGCCTGCCATTGCGCCATCACCTCCGTGGGCAGCAGCTCGCGCAAAGTGCCCAGCTTGTCCGCCAGGCCCTGCGGGTCGTCGCCCAGCCAGGCGTAGTCGCGCAGCAGGTAGTCGAGGCGGGCCTCGGGCGTGGCGTCGATCTCGACGACGGGGCTCTCGCGCAGCCGCTGCAGCAGCGGCTCGGGCACGGTGATGCGTCCGATGCGCCGGCTCTCGGCCTCGATCCACACGCGGCGTGTCAGGTCGAAGCCGGCGAGCGCCTGCATCAGCTGCGTCTCGAAGCCCTTCTGCGACGGCTGCGGCCGGCCGGGCATGCCGCCCAGCACCGAGCCGCGGTGGGCGGCCAGGTCTTCCAGGTCGAGCACCTGCTCGCCCAGGCCGGCCAGTGCCTGCAGCACGCGCGTCTTGGCGCTGCCGGTGGGGCCGCACAGCACGCGCAGGTCCAGCTGGGGGGCGCGCTCGGCGATCTGCTCGATGACATGGGCGCGCCAGGCCTTGTAGCCACCCTTGAGCTGCTGCGCGTCCCAGCCCACCAGGCGCAGCCAGTTGACGAAGCTGCCGCTGCGCATGCCGCCGCGCCAGCAGTAGACGAGGGGCCGCCAGTCCTTGGGCTTGTCGTGGAACAGCTCCTCCAGATGGCGGGCGATGTTGCGCGCGACCATCGCGCCGCCGATCTTGCGCGCCTCGAAGGCCGAGGTCTGCACATAGGTCGTACCGACGATGCGGCGCTCCTCGTCGTCCAGCACCGGGCAGTTGATGGCGCCGGGCAGGTGGTCCAGCGCGTACTCGGCCGGGGAGCGCGCGTCGATGAGGACCGTGAAATCCGCCAGGTCGGCGATGGTGGTGGGGTTGTGACTCATGGCGGCTCGATTGTCGGCCGGCTCCGGCCGGCGCGCGTCGGCCCGCCCGGACTGTCCGCCGACTGTCCGCGGACACCGCCGGCCGCGCCAAGTGCCTGATTCATAAAGGCCCGCCTCCTGGCACATCGCTTGCGAAATACCGGGCATGAACACCGGCTTTCGTGACACCTCCGAGCAGGACCGCCCCCTGGCTGCCCGCCGCCCCCGCTGGCCCCTGTGGCTGGCGGGCGGCGTGGCTGTTGTTGGCGTGGTCGCCCTGCTGGCCGGCGGGCGCATCCGCCAGGCGCTCTCCGCCGACTCGGCCTTCAATGCGGCACGGCTGAACATCGCCACCGTCGACATCGCGCCGTTGACGCGCGACGTGGCCGGCGAGGGCCGCGTGGTGGCGGCGCAGAGCCCGACGCTGTTCGCCGCGGGCGCCGGCACCGCCACGCTCGCGGTGCATGCCGGCGACCCGGTCAAGCGCGGCCAGGTGCTGGCCACGCTCGAATCTCCCGAGCTCGCCAACCGCCTGGCCCAGGAGCGCAGCAATGTCGACGCGCTGCGTGCCGAGCTGGCGCGTGCCGAGGTCGAGGCCCGCCAGCAGGCCGCGGCGTTGCAGAGTGCCTTCGAGAACGCGCGCATCGACCAGCAGACCGCGCAGAACGACCTGGCCCGCCAGACCCAGGCCTTTGAGGCCGGCGCGACGGCGCGCATGCAGGTCGAGCGTGCGCAGGATGCGCTGGCCAAGGCGAAGCTGGCGCTGGACCAGGCGCAGTCGCTGCGCGGCCTGAAGACCGACAGCCTCGCGCTGGACGTGCAGGCCAAGAAGAGCGCACTGGCCCGTCAGCAACTGCTGGTGGCCGACCTAGAGCGCCAGGTGGGCGAACTGGCCGTGAAGTCGCCGGTGGACGGGCAGGTCGGCCAGCTCTTCATTGCCGACCGCACGAATGTGGCCCGGGACGCGAAGCTGCTGTCGGTCATCGATCTCTCCGCACTGGAAGTGCAGATGCAGGTGGCCGAGAGCTTTGCGCGTGAGCTGCAGCCTGGGATGCCGGGCGAGATCTCGGGCAATGGGCAGCGCTGGGCGGGGCAGGTGAGTTCGGTGTCGCCCGAGGTCGTGAATGGCGAGGTGGCGGCGCGGCTGCGGTTTGCGGGGGCGCAGCCGGAGCAGTTGCGGCAGAACCAGCGCTTGTCGGTGCGGGTGTTGCTGGATCGGCGCGACAAGGTGCTGGGGGTGGCGCGCGGCAGCTTCGTGGACGAGGGCGGCGGCAGCTATGCCTATATGGTGCGCGGCGGGGTGGCGGAGAAGGTTGCCGTGAAGCTGGGGGCGCGATCTCTTGATCGGGTCGAGGTGCTGTCGGGGCTGGTGGCCGGGGACCGGGTGGTGGTGTCGGGGTCGGACAGCTTCAAGGGCGCGGCTCGGGTGTTGATTGCGGATTGAGGGTTGGGCGATGTTGGTTGCTTTTGCGGAGCGTGTTGCTGATCGCTGCATTGCCGGGAGTCCCGCCCGGCGGCGGGGTAACTTTCTTCTGCGGGGCCAGAAGAAAGTCACCAAAGAAGAGGCCCTGAATCCGCACGCCAGCGGGCTAAAGGGTTTGACAGCGGATGGCGCCCAGGCGCGATCCGCTGCGCTCTCGCTGCTGTCCTTATCACCAGCACGATTGATCGCACCAACTGCCCGCTTAACGCGCGGCTGCACGCCGGGCTCACTAGCAATACCGAATGCAGCGTCGCTCGGGCGACGCGGCGGCTCGTTGCCTTTCGTAGGTTGGGGTGAGCTTTGCGAACCCCAACAGGCACCACACCACGCGGCGTTGGGGTTCGCAAAGCTCACCCCAACCTGCCCGCCCCGAACCAACAGGGCGGCGCCCCAGCGCCGCGGCATTGCTGATGAGCCCGGCGTGCAGCCGGCGTTAACCGGCGTGAAGGGGCGATCAATGGTGCTCGTCACAGGGACAGCAGCGAGAGCGCAGCGGTTAGCGTCTGCCCGAAATGAAGCTGAGCGTTTTCGCGCGCCGCTATTGGCGGCGCCGCGGTCGTGTGCGGTTCAGGGCCTCTTCTTTGGTGACTTTCTTCTGGCCCCGCAGAAGAAAGTTACCCCGCCGCCGGGCGGGACTCCCGGCACCTTGCCACCAGGCAAGTGCTGCTTCAACAACCAGCCCGTCGACAAGGCTTGACCGCGGCCACACCCACCCCGAGCGAACAGGAAAACACCTCATGCTGCAGATGGAAAAACTCCAGAAGGTCTACCGCACCGAAATGGTCGAGACCTACGCCCTGCGCGACTTCAACCTCACCGTGAACGAGGGCGAGTTCGTCGCCGTGACCGGCCCGTCCGGCTCCGGCAAGACCACCTTCCTCACCATCGCCGGCCTGCTCGAAGCCTTCAGCGGCGGCAGCTACAAGCTCGACGGCATCGACGTCAGCCGCATGGGCGATGCGGAGCGCTCGCGCATCC
The DNA here is from genome assembly GCA_004211235.1 of Rubrivivax sp. The sequence goes on along the minus strand of SEEY01000119.1, from coordinate 2,486 downwards.
GCAACCAGAAGATCGGCTTCATCTTCCAGGCCTTCAACCTGATCCCCGACCTCAACGTCCTCGACAACATCGAAGTGCCGCTTCGTTACCGCGGCTTCGCTGCCGCCGAGCGCAAGAAGCGCGCCGCCGATGCGCTGGCCCGCGTCGGCCTGTCGGCGCGCGGCAAGCACTATCCGGCGGAGCTGTCCGGCGGCCAGCAGCAGCGCGTGGCCATCGCCCGGGCGCTGGCCGGCGAGCCGCGCCTGCTGCTGGCGGACGAACCCACCGGCAACCTCGACAGCGCGATGGCGCGCAGCGTCATGGAGCTGCTGGAAGAGTTGCACCGCGACGGCGCCACCATCGTCATGGTCACGCACGATCCGCAGCTGGCCGCGCGGGCGCAGCGGAATGTGCACGTCATCGATGGCCAGGTGGTCGACCTGACCGCGGAGCTGACCGCTTGAAACCAGTCAAGCTCCTGCTGCTCGCCGTGCTGTGCACGACGACGGCCGCACGCGCCGACGACCTGCTCCAGGTGTGGGCCCAGGCGCGCGCGGCCGATCCGCTGCTGCGCCAGGCGGCGGCGCTGTCAGGCGCGCAGGAGGCCGCCGCCCGCGAGGCGCGCGGCGCGCTCTTGCCGCAGTGGCAGCTGCAGCGCAACGAACTGCGCGAGACCGGTGGCAGCCGCTGGAACACGACGACGAGCAGCCTCAGCCAGACCCTCGTCGACCTCGCCGCGCTCCGCGAGTGGGACGCCAGCCGCAGCCAGGCCTCGGCCCAGCAAGCCCGCCTGGCCGCCGCCGAGCAGCAGGCCCGGCTGCGCGTGGCGGACGCCTACTTCGGCCTGCTTTCCGCGCAGGCGCAGCTCGCCACCGCGCGCGCCAACGAGGAGGCCTTCGCCCGCCAGGTCAGCGAGGCCGACACGCGCTTCAAGGCCGGCCTGTCGGCCCAGGTCGAGGCCGACCAGTCGCGTGCCTACCGCGAGCTCGCCCGCACCGGCACGCTGGCCGCCGAGGCCGCCGTGGCCGACGCCCGCGAAGCGTTGGCCGAGCTGACCGGTGGCACGCCGCCTTCGCTGCAGCCACTGCGCCGGGCGCTCGCCGCCCAACCGCTGCCCGACGACGCCGAGGCCTGGGCCGGCCGCGCCGAGGCCGCCAACCCGGCGCTGCGCGCGCTGCAGCTCGATGTGCAGGCCAGCGAGCAACGCATCTCGTCCGCCCGCGCCGGCCACCTGCCAACGCTGAGCCTGGGGCTCGACACGCAACGCCTGCGCGGTGACGGCATCCCGCCGCTGGACGCCGGCCGCACGCCGACGCAGGTGGCGCTGCGCCTGACCGTGCCGCTGTTCGCCGGGGGCGCCACCGCGGCGGCGGCCGACCGCGCCGGCTTCCAGCGCGACGCCGCGCGCGAGCAGCTCGAAGCCGGGCGCCGCGCCGTGCTGCGCGAGGTGCGCGCCGAGCACCTCGCCGTGGGGCAGGGCGCCGCACTGTTGCAAGCGACGCAGGCCGCCGTCGAAGCCGCCGAGCGCGCCCTCGAATCGACCCGCACCGGCATGACGCTCGGCACGCGCAGCACGACCGACCTGCTGCTGGCCATCCAGACGCTGGCCGGCGCGCAGAACGCCCAGACCCAGGCTCGCCACCGCCACGTGCTGGCCCTGCTGGCCCTGCATCTCGCCGCCGGCTCGCTCGGCGACGCCGAACTGGCCGCCGTGAACGCCCTGTTGGAGAACCGTTGATGTTCCTTCACTACCTCGAACTCGCCGCCCGCAGCGCCCGTGCCTCCAAGGGCCTGAGCGCGCTGATGGTGCTGGCGCTGGCCCTGGGCATCGGCGCCTGCATGACAACGCTGACGGTCTATCACGTGCTGTCCGGCGACCCGATTCCGGGCAAGAGCGCGCGCCTGTTCAATGTGCAGCTCGATGCCGGTGACCTGGTCGGCTGGAAGGCTGGCGAGGAGCCCACCTTCGACCTGACCCGCTTCGATGCGACGGCGCTGCTGCGCGGCCGCAAGGGCAAGCGCCAGGCCATGATGAGCGGCACGAACGTGGCCGTCGGGCTGGCGGACGGGCAGACCAAGCCGATCTTCTCCAGCACGCGCTACGCCACCAGCGACTTCTTCGCGATGTTCGATGCGCCCTGGGCCTTCGGCGGCGGCTGGAGCGCGGCCGACGACGAGGGCGAGGCGCGCGTGGCCGTCATCTCGTCGGCGCTGAATGACAAGCTCTTCGCCGGCGCCAACAGCGTGGGCCGCGAGGTGGTTGTGCGCGGCCAGACGCTGCGCATCGTCGGCGTGCTCAAGCCCTGGAAGCTGCAACCGCACTTCTACGACCTGACGCTGGGCAGCTATGCCGAGACCGAGGACTTCTTCCTGCCGTTCTCCACGGCCATCATGATGAAGGTGGGCCACTGGGGGAACATGGACTGCTGGGGCCGGGGCGGAGGCGGTGGCAACGCGACGGACCTGAACGCCAGCTGTTCCTGGATCCAGTACTGGGTGGAGCTCGA
>SEEY01000810.1 GCA_004211235.1 Rubrivivax sp. | reverse complement strand
CATCCAGACCGTGTCCGCCGCCAGGAAGCGCCGGAAGCCGGCCACGTCGCGCGCTGCGAACGCGGCGGCGAAGGCGGTCTCGGTGGACCGCACTTCGGCGACACGGCGGGTGATCTCGTCGGCGCCTGGCCAGGCCGGCTGAGCGCTGGCAGTGCCGGCTGCGGCGGGCAGCGCTGCGGCGGCGAACAATGCTTTGCGGCGGGTGGTCATCGGCGTCTCCTGCGTTGAAACAGCGCCAGCATGCCGGGCGGCAGCCGCCCTGACCCAAGTCACGCCCGGCGCGTCAGAACGCCGCAATCCCCGTGATCGCCCGCCCCAGGATCAGCGCATGGATGTCATGCGTGCCCTCGTAGGTGTTCACCACCTCCAGGTTGACGAGATGGCGGGCGATGCCGAACTCGTCTGAGATGCCGTTGCCACCGAGCATGTCGCGCGCCGCGCGGGCGATGTCCAGCGCCTTGCCGCAGGAGTTGCGCTTCATGATCGACGTGATCTCGACCGCGGCCGTGCCCTCGTCCTTCATGCGGCCCAGGCGCAGGCAGCCCTGCAGGCCGAGCGTGATCTCGGTCTGCATGTCGGCCAGCTTCTTCTGCACCAGCTGGTTCGCCGCCAGCGGCTTGCCGAACTGCTTGCGGTCCAGCGTGTACTGGCGGGCCGTGTGCCAGCAGTCCTCGGCCGCGCCGAGCGCACCCCAGGCAATGCCGTAACGGGCGCTGTTCAGGCAGGTGAACGGGCCTTTCAGCCCGCGCACGTCGGGGAAGGCGTTCTCGTCGGGCGCGAACACCTTGTCCATGACGATCTCGCCGGTGATGGACGCGCGCAGCCCCACCTTGCCGTGGATGGGCGGGGCGCTCAGCCCCTTGGCGCCCTTCTCCAGCACGAAGCCGCGGATGGCGCCTTCGTCGTCTTTCGCCCAGACGACGAACACGTCGGCGATGGGGCTGTTGGTGATCCACATCTTGCTGCCGGTCAGCTCGTAGCCGCCGTCGACCTTGCGGGCCCGGGTGACCATGGAACCCGGGTCGGAGCCATGGTCCGGCTCGGTCAGGCCGAAGCAGCCGATCCACTCGCCGCTGGCCAGCTTCGGCAGGTACTTCTGCTTCGTCGCCTCGTTGCCGAACTCGTTGATCGGCACCATGACCAGCGACGACTGCACGCTCATCATCGAGCGGTAGCCCGAGTCGACGCGCTCGACCTCGCGGGCCACGAGGCCATAGCTGACGTAGTTCAGCCCCGCGCCGCCGTAGGCCGCGGGAATGGTCGGGCCCAGCAGGCCCAGCTCGCCCATCTCGCGGAAGATGCCGGGGTCGGTCTGCTCGTTGCGGAAGGCCTGCAGCACGCGCGGCCGGAGCCGGTCCTGGCAGTAGGCGGCGGCCGCATCGCGGATGAGTCGTTCGTCTTCGCTCAACTGCTCGTTCAGCAGCAGGGGGTCGTCCCAGTGGAAGCTTGCCTTGTGGGCCATGGTGTCTCCGTTGGTGGTCGGTCACGCCCGGGGATGGCCGGGCGTGGACAGGGGTGCGTCAGTATCCCCGCTGCGTTGGACGCCGCGCCGGCGGCCATGGAAAGACACAGGACGCCTGTCGAGACTTGCCCCCGGCTCAACGGCCCGCCCGGGCCGCCAGCAGCGCATCCACGGCACCGTAGTCGACAGGCTTGACGAGGTGGTGGTCAAAGCCGGCCTGCGCGGACTGACGGCGGTCTTCCGGCTGGCCCCAGCCGCTGGTGGCGATCATCAGCGCGTCGCGGCCCCAGGGCGTCTCGCGCACCTTGCGGCAGACCTCGTGGCCGTTGAGACCGGGCATGGCGATGTCGACCAGCATCACATGGGGCCGGAACTGCTGCGCCGTCGCCAGCGCGTCGATGCCGTCCCCGGCCGTGCGCACCTCGTTGCCGCCCAGCGACAGCAGAAGCGACAGGCTCTCGGC
>SEEY01000809.1 GCA_004211235.1 Rubrivivax sp. | reverse complement strand
GCCGTGCAGAACGCGACCTGCTCGGTCTCGGCGAAGAAGTTGTCGGGGTTGCGGTTGAGCACCATGCGGCCGATGGGGCGGATGGGCACCAGCTCCTCCGGCACGATCTTGGTCGCGTCCAGGATGTCGAAGCTGAAGCGCGCAGCGTCTTCCTCGGTGAACACCTGGATGCCCAGCTCCCACTCGGGAAAGGCGCCGGACTCGATGCGCTCCCACAGGTCGCGGCGGTGGTAGTCGGGGTCGGCGCCGGAGATCTTGACGGCTTCGTCCCAGGTCAGCGAATGGGTGCCGAACTTCGGGCTCCAGTGGAACTTGACGAACACCGACTCGCCGTCGGCATTGACGAGCCGGTAGCTGTGCACGCCGAAGCCCTGCATCGTCGCGTAGCTGCGCGGGATGGCGCGGTCGCTCATGACCCACATCAGCATGTGGGTGGACTCGGGCATCAGCGAGACGAAGTCCCAGAAGGTGTCGTGCGCGCTGGCGGCCTGCGGCATCTGGTGATGCGGCTCGGGCTTCACCGCGTGCACGAGGTCGGGGAACTTCATCGCGTCCTGGATGAAGAACACCGGGATGTTGTTGCCCACCAGGTCCCAGTTGCCTTCGTCGGTGTAGAACTTGACGGCGAAGCCGCGCACGTCGCGCGCCGTGTCCTTGCTGCCACGCTCGCCCTGCACGGTGGAGAAGCGAACGAACACCGGCGTGATCTTGCCGGCCGCCTTGAAGGGCGCCGCCACGGTGAGGTCGGGCAGTGCCTCGTAGGCCTCGAAGAAGCCATGTGCCGCGGAGCCGCGCGCATGCACGATGCGCTCCGGAATGCGCTCATGGTCGAAGTGGGTCAGCTTGTCGCGGAGGATGAAATCCTCCAGCAGCACCGGCCCGCGCGTGCCGGCCTTGAGCGAATTCTGGTTGTCGGCGATGCGCACGCCCTGGTTGGTCGTCAGCGCCTGGCCGGACGAGTCCACGCGCACCCGGTCCAGCGGCAGGACGCCGGGGTTGGTGCCCGGCGCGGCCTGCGTGCCGACCTTGGCGTTGACCTGCATTTCAGACAGCGTGCTGCCCGTCACCAGCCGCGACGGCGGCGAGACGGACTGGCCCTGCGGCGGCGCCATGCCATTGGCAGCGCCGTGCTCACCCGCCTTCGTGGCGTTGAAGGGCATGGCCGCGGCCGTGGTCTGGGTGTCCTCCATCTTGCGCGCCGCCGCGTCGTCGTCCGCGGCAGGCGCCGGATAGGACGGGCCGCTGTCGGTATTGCGTGCCGCGGCCTTGGCGGCGGTGGACTTCTTGACGGACTTCTTTACCGCCGGTGTCGAGGGGGGCTTGGCCATTGGGGCGTCCTGTGCAGGTTGGAGGAAAACCAGAAAGGGATGGGTGGCATTCCGCGTGCCCGAGCCCGCCGGGGCGCCGATTCATCGGCGTTTCATGCAGTCGCCGCAGAGTGCAGCGCTCGTGCCCTCCGCCATCGACCTCGCGCCCACCGCCGCTGCAATCGCGCGGCCCGCCACGCTGCCGCGCGGTTTCGGCCTCCTCATCGGCGCGCAGTTCGCGTCAGCGCTGGCGGACAACGCGCTGCTCATCGTTGCCATCGCACTGCTGATGCAGCAGGGCTACCCACCCTGGTGGGCACCGCTGCTGAAGGTCGGCTTCATGGCGGCCTACGTCGTGCTGGCGCCCTGGGTCGGCCCGCTGGCAGACACCTTCGCCAAGGGCCGGGTGATGGCGGCAATGAACGTCGTCAAGATGCTCGGCCTGGCATTGCTGGCGTGCGGCCTGCACCCGGTGGCCGCGCTGGCCGTCGTCGGCCTGGGCGCCGCCGCCTATGCGCCGGCCAAGTACGGGCTCATCACCGAAATGGCGGCGCCCGAGGCGCTGGTGAAGTCCAATGGCTGGGTCGAGATCAGCGTCGTGTCGGCGGCGCTGCTGGGC
>SEEY01000808.1 GCA_004211235.1 Rubrivivax sp. | reverse complement strand
CGCGATCCGCACCTGCGCTTTTGCCTGGTAACCGATTTGCTCGACGCGCCGCTGCAGGACATGCCGGGCGACGCCGAACTGGTGGAGCAGGCGCGCGCCGCCATCGCCGCCCTGAACGCCAAGTATGCGCACGACCCCTTCCTGTTCCTGCACCGCGCGCGCGTCTGGAACGAGGGCGAGGGCGCCTGGATCGGGCGCGAGCGCAAGCGCGGCAAGCTGGCAGACCTGAACGCCTTCTTGCGCAGCGGCGCGCGGACGCCGTTCGGCGTGGTCGAAGGCAGCGCCGACGGCCTGGCCGAGACGCGCTACGTGATCGTGCTCGACGCCGACACCCGGCTGCCGCGCGATACCGCGCGCGCGCTGGTGGCGGCGATGGCACACCCGCTGAATGCGCCGGTGCTGAACCAGGACGGCAGCCGCGTGGCCGAAGGCTACGGCCTGCTGCAGCCGCGCGTGAGCGCTGCGCTGGCGCCGGAAAACGCGTCGCGCTACCAGCGCCTGTGCAGCGGCGAGCCCGGCATCGATCCGTACACGCGTGCCGAGCACGACGTCTACCAGACCCTGTTCGGCGAAGGCTCCTTCATCGGCAAGGGCATCTACGACCTCGAGGTGTTCGAGCGCACGCTCCACGGCCGCTTCCCGGACGACCGGGTGCTGTCGCATGACCTGCTGGAAGGGTGCCACGTCCGCTCCGGCCTGCTGGACGATGTCCAGCTCCACGAAGCCTGCCCGGCGCGCTACAGCGACGACGTCGGCCGCCGCCACCGCTGGATCCGCGGCGACTGGCAGCTGGCCGGCTGGCTGGGGGCGCGCGTGCCGGCAGCCGGCGGCCGCCGGCTGCCGAATCCGCTGTCGCCGCTGTCGCGGTGGAAGTTATTTGATAATTTGCGCCGCAGCCTGGTGGCGCCGGTGCTGAGTGCGCTCCTGCTGCTGTGCTGGACGCAGTTGGAAGGGCCGGCGTTCTGGAGCGCCGCGGTGCTCGCGATCTTCTTCCTGCCGGTATTCTTCCAGGCCCTGATCCGCCTGGCCGGCAAGGCGCACGACGTCACGCTGCGCCAGCACCTGCTGAACTGGGCGCAGGACACGCGCAGCGGCGTCGTGCGTGCCACCCTCGACGTGAGCTTCCTGCCCCACGAAGCCTGGTACAGCCTCGACGCGATCGTGCGCAGCGCCTGGCGCCTGGGCGTGAGCCGGCGCCACCTGCTGGCGTGGACGGCGTCCAGCCTGTCGCGCTCGAGCACCGACCTGGAAAGCAACTGGCACAACATGACGTTCGCGCCGGCGTTCGCGATCGGCACGGCGCTGCTGCTGTCGTTTGCCAATCCACCGGCGCTGTTCACGGCGGCGCCGCTGCTGCTGCTGTGGTTCCTGTCGCCGGTCGTCGCCTGGTGGATCAGCCTGCCCGTGAAGCAGCCCGCGCCCGCCATCGACGCCGGCCAGCGCCGCTTCCTGCACACGCTGGCGCGCCGCACCTGGGCCTTCTTCGAAGACCATGTCGGCCCCGAGGACAATTGGCTCCCGCCCGACAACATGCAGGAGCATCCGGCACCGCGGGTGGCGCACCGCACCTCGCCCACCAACCTCGGGCTGGCGCTGCTGGCCAGCCTGAGCGCCTGGGATTTCGGCTACGCCACCACCGCCGACCTGCTGGCGCGCACCCGCGCGACCCTGCAGACCATGGGCCGCATGGAGCGCCACCGCGGCCACTTCTATCACTGGTACGACACCCGCAGCCTGGCGCCGCTGCTGCCGATGGTGGTGTCGACGGCCGACAGCGGCAACCTGGCCGCTCACCTGCTGACCCTGGCCGCGGGGCTGGAACAGCTGGCCGACCGCCCGACCGCATCCGGCCGCGCGCTGGACGGCATCGGCGACACCCTGGACATCGTCGACGAGCTGGCCGGCGCCGGCTTGGGGCCGCTCAGGGA
>SEEY01000807.1 GCA_004211235.1 Rubrivivax sp. | reverse complement strand
GGCCGGCGTCCAGCGTGCTGGTCACCGGCCCGCCGGCCGCCGCCAGCAGGCGCCGGCCGAGATGCGGCGCCAGTTGCGGCGCGCCGGCCGCCGTGCGGTCGGGCGCCGCGACACGTGCCAGCGTCAGCCGGGCCACGCCGTCCAGCCCGCCGCACAGGCCCGGCGCACCCTGTTCGGCCAGGATGGCGCAGGCACGGCGCGCCACCAGCGCGGGCGCGGCATTGGGCGCGCGGATCAACGCCGCCGCCAGCGCCGACTCGACCTGGTCCAGCCCGTCCGGGTGCTTGCCGAACAACATGCGCGCCAGCGCATGCACGCCCACCAGCTCGCCGCGGAAGCTGACCAGGTTCAGGTAGGCTTCCAGGATCTGGTCCTTGCGCCAATGGCGCTCGAGCGACTGCGCGGCCAGCGCCTGCGCCACCTTGCGGGAGCCGCTGCGCGGGGCCGCGCCGCGCCGCAGGTCGGCGTCGAGCAGGCCGGCCAGCTGCATCGTGATGGTGGAAGCGCCGCGGGTCCGGCTGTGCCACACGCTGCCCCAGGCAGCGGCGGCCACCGCATCCCAGTCGACGCCGGCGTGCTGGTAGAAGCGCTTGTCCTCGGACGCCAGCAATGCCGCACGCAGCGCTGGCGAGATGTCGGCCAGCGCAACCCACGGCAGCCGGCGCACGGTGGCGTCGACGCGCACCTGCTGCAGCGGCGCGCCGTGGCGGTCGAAGAGCAGCGCGTCCGACGGCCGGTAGGCCGCGCGCACGTCGGCATGGGACGGCAGCGCACCGGCGGCGCATGACACGCAGCACAGGACGAGCGCGGCGAGCACGCGTTTCACTTCACCTCCACCGCGGCATTGGGCGCCAGGCCATGCATGTCGGGCGCATACATCGCCTCGACCCGGCTGGGCGGCAGCTGGAACACGCCGGGGTTGTTCAGCCGCACCGTGTAGCTGTAGCTGAATACGCCCTTGGGCACATAGCTGTAATACGCACGCACGCTGTCGAAGCTGCGTTCCTCGTAGGCCAGCCGGGCCGCGTCCTGCGGCCGCGCAGCGCCAGCGGTCGCGGCAATCGCCGAGTCGCGGCCCAGCCCGGAGCCAAGCACGGTGGCGCCGGCCGGCACCGGGTCGGTCAGCGCCACCTGCGTCATGTCGGCCTGAGCATCCACCTCCAGCGTGATGCGCATGATGTCGCCGCGGCTGAGCGTGCCGGGCTGCTTCTGGTCGACCATGGCGATGCTGCGCTGGATGCGGTAGCCGCTGGACCATGCCGCCGTCAACGGCACCGCGGCCAGGCTTTGCAGCGTGACCCAGGGTTTGCCCGGTCCGTCCTGGGTCAGGGTGATGCTGCCGCCCAGGGACGGCCCGGCTTTCCATGGCAATGCGATGCGGCCCGGCTTGCCGCCGGCCCAGCCATGGCTGGCCGTGCTGTCCGCCCCGCCCTGGCGCAACACCACACCGGTCGCACCGCCCGGGGCCTCGGCCTCGAACGCGGCGGAGAACTTGCGCAGCGCCAGCGTGCCCCAGGCATTCGCGGTCGTGGTGTTCCAGTGGCCGCGCTCCTGCCGCCCGATTGCGCCGGTCAGCAGCCGGCCCATGTCGTCGCGCCATGCGGCATCGTCGATGGCCAGCAGCACCAGGCGCACGGCGTTGGCGTCGGCGCCGGCCATCAGCCAGAACCAGTCGTCGTTCGCTTCGCTGGAAAAGCCCATGCGGCTGCCCTGGAAGTTGAGCCGGGCGCGCAGTTCCTGGCTGGCTTCCGCCAGCCGTTGCGCATGGGACGGCAGGCCAGGCGTTCGCCGCAATATTGCCACCCAGTCCAGCAGCGCCGACGTCGGCCACAGGCCGGGCGTGATATTGATCGCGTCCAGTCCGCGCGGCGGCAGCTTGCCGTAGCGCGACAGCGCCTCCAGCGCCGACAGGCGGCGCACATCGGTGTCCT
>SEEY01000118.1 GCA_004211235.1 Rubrivivax sp. | reverse complement strand
ACCAGGCCCTGATAGTCCGCCTCGGCGATCTCGACGGCCTTCAACAGCCCTTCGGTGACGGCCGGGCTGATCAGGTGCAGCTTGGCGGTGATGGAGGCGATGACGACCTTGCCGTCCAGCGTCCACACGCGCACTTCATCGTTCCTGAACAGCTCGGTGCCCGACTTCAGCGGGTCGGCCGCGCCGGTGCCCAGCAGGCTCTCGCGGAACGCCTGGCGGGCGTAGACCGGCAGCTCGCTGCGCGGCTTGAACTTGCTCTCAGCGGCGCTCCACGAGCCTTGCGGCGTGTGCACGCCGCCGGCTTCGGCCACCGGGCCGTCGGTGACCCAGGCCGGCAGCGGCGCATTCGAGAGCGTCTTGCCTTCGGCGATGTCGGCCGAGATCCATTCGGCCACCTGCTTCCAGCCGGCGGCCTGCCACAGCTCGAACGGGCCTTGCGTGGTGCCGAAACCCCAGCGCATCGCAAAATCGATCTCGCGCGCCGTGTCGGCCACGGTGTCCAGGTGAACGGCGGCGTAGTGGAAGCTGTCGCGCAGGATGGCCCACAGGAACTGGGCCTGCGGGTTGCTGCTTTCGCGCAGCAGCTTGAGGCGGTCGGCGGGCTGCTTCTTGAGCATGCGGGCGACGATCTCGTCGGCCTTCTTGCCGCCGGCCACGTACTCACCCGTCGCGAAGTCGAGGCGCTGGATGTCCTTGCCGACCTTCTTGTAGAAACCGGCGCCGGTCTTCTGGCCCAGGGCACCCTTCTCGATCAGCCCGGCCAGCACCTTGGGCGTGGCGTAGGTGCTGTAGAACGGGTCGTCCTTGAGGTTGTCCTGCATCGTCTTGACGACGTGGGCCATGGTGTCCAGGCCGACGACGTCCGCGGTGCGGAAGGTGCCGCTCGACGCACGGCCCAGCTTCTTGCCGGTCAGGTCGTCGACGACATCAACGCTGAGGCCGAACTTCTCGGCCTCGATCATCGTGGCCATCATGCCGGCGATGCCGACGCGGTTGGCGACGAAGTTGGGCGTGTCGTGGGCGCGCACGACGCTCTTGCCCAGCGACGTGGTGACGAAGGCTTCGAGCTGGTCGAGGATGTCGGCTTGAGTGGTCGGCGTGTTGATCAGCTCGACCAGCGCCATGTAGCGCGGCGGGTTGAAGAAGTGGATGCCGCAGAAGCGCGGCTTGATTTCCTCGGGCAGCACTTCGCTGAGCTTGGTGATCGACAGGCCCGAGGTGTTGGACGCGACGATGGCGTGCGGTGCCACGAACGGCGCGATCCTGGTGTACAGGTCGAGCTTCCAGTCCATGCGCTCCGCGATGGCCTCGATGACGAGGTCGCAGCCGGTGAGCACCTCGAGGTGCTCTTCGTAGTTGGCCTGCTGGATCAGCGCCGCTTCCGTCGCATCGCCAAGCGGCGCCGGCTTGAGCTTCTTCAGGCCTTCCACCGCCTTGGTGACGATGCCGTTCTTCGGGCCTTCCTTCGCAGGCAGGTCGAACAGCACCACCGGCACCTTGCAGTTGACGAGGTGGGCCGCGATCTGCGCGCCCATCACGCCGGCGCCCAGCACGGCCACCTTTCGGACTTGGAACTTGGAACTACTCATGGGGTCTCCTGTCTGAGAAGGGGGTGACTGCGGCTCAGGCCGCAGTCAGAAAGTCGTGCACGGCCGGCCAGTAGACATTGCGTTCGTCGCGCATGCCGTGCGTGTGGTCGGCGGTGGTGAGTGTCAGCCGCTCGATGCGCGCGCCGGCCGGCGCCGCGGCGGCCATGCGGTCGCCGTGGTCAATCGGTGTCCAGCGGTCGCCCCTGCTGTGCACGAGCAGCAGGCGCACATGGGCGGGCAGCCGCTTGATGGTGAGTTCCGGCCGCAGCCGGCGCTCGGCTTCAGGTGTGAACACGCTGCCCAGGCGCAGTACCGCGTGGGCGAAGGGGTAGTGCTTCCAGAACGCCGGCAGGCTGGAGGCGCAGCCCTCGGCGACGATGCGGTCGAACGGAAAGTCCGACGCACCGACGGCATTCAGCATGTGCATCGCACCGAAGGATGCGCACAGCGCATGCACCGGCAGGCCGGGAAAAATCTGCCGCGCCTGCAGGCCGGCGGCCAGGCTGTCGGCCGGCCAGTCGAAATTGGTGCAGGGGCTGTCGCCAAAGCCGTTGTAGTCGAAGGCGAGCACGTGGAAGCCCGCGTCGAGCAGCGCATCCGCATGGCCGTTGCGCAGCCAGAAGCCCTTGGCGGCGAGACCCATCGGATGGGCGCAGACCACCACGCCAAGCGGTGCCTCGGCGGCCGTGCGCTTCAGCACCGCGGCCAGCATCGAATGGCTGGCGCTCGGAAAGCTCAGGCGCTCCCAGCCGTCGTCCGGGACGCCTTGCGGCCAGCGCCACGGCTTCATGAAGCGGCCGAAGAACGGCTTCTTCAGCTGGCGGTGCCAGAACCAGCGCGCACCCGGCGTGCCGGTCGTCAAGCCCTGCCAGGCGCGGCCAGCGAGTTCACCCATGCTGCATCACTCCACGCGCAGCCACACCTGGCTGCGATAGAACGGCCCGATGTAGCCGCGCATCTCGAGTTTCCTGCCGCCGTCCACCGGCTTCAAGCGGGTGCGGTAGGTCTTGCCGTTGTTCGGGTCCAGGATCTCGCCACCGCCCCACGTGCCGTCGCCCTCGGCCTTCACGCCGCGGATGATCTGCAGACCGATGACCGGCTTGTCCTTGCGGTCGTCGCTGCACTTGTCGCACTTGGCGTCGCCGGGGTCCTTCGGGTCCAGCAGCTTGTCTATGCTGCCGACCAGGGTGCCCCCCTGTTCGCTGATGCGGACCAGCGACTTCGCGGTTTTGCCGTCGTCGTCGATGGTCTTCCACAGGCCCACGGGTGTCGTCTGCGCAAAGGCAAACGCGGGCAACAGCAGGGCAACAGCGAACAGGGATTTCATCGGGCGTCCTTGTCGTCTCGGCGAATCTCTCAGAACAGCGCTTCGTCCATTTCCATCAGCGGCGCCAGGCCGGCGCGCGCGGTACGGATCAGGCTGGCCGTCTCGGGCAGCAGCTTGGCGAAGTAGAAGCGCGCCGTAGCCAGCTTGGCGGTGTAGAAAGGGTCGCCGCTGTCCTTCTTGGCCAGTGCGATCTTGGCGGCCTGGGCGAAGAAGTAGGCGAAGGTCATGTGGCCCACCACGCGTAGATAGTCCACCGCAGCGGCGCCCACTTCGTCGGGGTTGCCGAAGGCCTTCATGCCGAGTTCCTGGGTCAGCTTGTTGACCTTGTCGCCCAGGTCGGCCAGCGCGTTCACAAACTCCTGCATCGCCTCGTTGGTGCCCTCCTCCTCGATGAAGGCGGCGATCTTCTTGCCGAACTTCTTCAGCGTCGCGCCGTTGTTGCCCAGCACCTTGCGGCCCAGCAGGTCCAGCGACTGGATGGTGTTGGTGCCCTCGTAGATCATGTTGATGCGCGCATCGCGCACGAACTGCTCCATGCCCCACTCGTGGATGAAGCCGTGGCCGCCGAACACCTGCAGGCAGTGCGACGTCGCGAGCCAGCCGTTGTCGGTGATGAAGGCCTTGATGATGGGCGTCAGCAGCGCGACTTCGGCGTCGCATTCCTTGCGCTCGTCCTCGTCATCGCTCTTCAGTGCCTTGTCCAGCTGCAGCACGGTGTAGGCCTGCAACATGCGGCCACCTTCGGCGAAGGCGCGGGCGGTGAGCAGCATCTTGCGCACGTCGGGGTGCACGATGATTGGATCGGCCGGCTTGTCCGGCGCCTTGGGGCCGGAGAGGGCCCGCATCTGCAGGCGGTCCTTCGCGTAGGCGGCGGCGTTCTGGTAGGCCACCTCGGTCAGGCCGAGGGACTGGTTGCCCACGCCCAGGCGGGCCGCATTCATCATGACGAACATCGCCGCCAGGCCCTTGTTGGGCTGGCCCACCAGCGTGCCGACGGCGTCTTCCAGCACGATCTGCGCAGTGGCATTGCCGTGGATGCCCATCTTGTGCTCCAGGCCGGCGCAGAAAATGCCGTTGCGCGAGCCGAGCGAGCCGTCCGCATTGACGTTGAACTTCGGCACGATGAACAACGAGATGCCCTTGGAGCCGACGGGCGCATCCGGAAGCCGGGCCAGCACGAGGTGGACGATGTTCTCGGCCATGTCGTGCTCGCCCGCCGAGATGAAGATCTTGGCGCCGGTGATCTTGTAGGTGCCGTCGGCCTGCGGTTCGGCCTTGGTGCGCAGCAGGCCGAGGTCGGTGCCGCAATGCGGCTCGGTCAGGCACATGGTGCCGGTCCACTCGCCGCTGGTCAGCTTGGGCAGGTAAAGCGCCTGCTGCTCCGGCGTGCCATGGGCATGCAGGGCTTCATACGCGCCGTGGCTCAGGCCGGGATACATCGTCCAGGCCTGGTTGGCCGAGTTCAGCATCTCGTAGAAGAACTGGTTCACCAGATGCGGCAGGCCCTGGCCGCCGAACTGGGTGTCGCATGACAGCGCCGGCCAGCCGCCTTCGACGTACTGCTGGTAGGCCTCCTTGAAGCCCTTGGGCGCCGTCACCTCGTGGGTCGTCTTGTCCAGCGTGCAGCCCTCGGCGTCGCCGCTGAGATTGATGGGCGCGATGACCTCGGCTGCGAACTTGCCGCCTTCCTCGAGCACCGCATTGATCATGTCGGCGTCGATGTCCTCGTGGCCGGGCAGCAGCTTCAGCTCGTCGACGACGTTCAGCAGCTCGTGCATGACGAACTGCATGTCACGCAAAGGCGGGGTGTACTGGGGCATCGGGAACTCCTGGAACGATGTGAATGGTGAAGGAATCAGCGCTTGGTGACGCCGGTCCTGGGGGTCTTGCGCGCGCGGTCGACGTCGAGGCCGAGCGGCGTGGCGTAGAACTGCATGGTCCGGTCGAAGCCGATGCCCGCGCGGGCCAGCGCGCCCGGGATGCGCATGAAGCGCGCGTCGTGGTGCAGGGACAGGATCAGGCCGTGCAGCTCGAAGACGATCTGGTCGACGTCGGCACCGGCCTGCAGATGCCCCTCGTCGACGGCCAGCCGGATGGCCTTGTGCAGCGCCGCATGCCAGGCCTTGACCATGGCGACGAGGGCATCGCGCACGGGGCCCGGCCGGTCGTCGAACTCGACGGCGCCGCTGATGTAGATGCAGCCGGAGTCGACCTCGACCGAGACGCGGCGCACCCAGTGCTCGAACATCGCCCGCAGCCGCGGCAGGCCGCGCGGCTCGCGGATGGCGGTGAAGAAGACTTCTTCCTCGAACTTCGCGTGGTACTCCGTGACCACGGCGATCTGCAGCTCCTCGCGCGAGCCGAAGTGGGCGAATACGCCCGACTTGCTCATGCCCGTCACGTCGGCCAGCGCGCCGATGGACAGGCCCTCCAGGCCCATGTGCGAGGCCAGTCCGAGCGCGGCGTCGAGGATGGCCGCGCGGGTCTGCTGGCCCTTCTGAAGCGAGCGCGCGACCCCACCCAATTTGGGCGCCGGCTTGCCGACGCGCAGCGGGGCGGCTTTCTTGGCAGAGGCGGGAAGCATGGACACGGGCGAACAATAAAACGAACGGTCGTTCTATTTTGCAGGTCGCTTCCGTGACAGCGCCAGCTTCTCCCAGCAATTTCCTAGGGTGAAGTACCTAAACCGCACGGTGATGAGGGAACACCCTGACGCAGGGCCGAGCGGTGCTTTCGCCACTGTCATGCCCCCACGCTTGAGCGCTGGCGCGGTTCTCGCTAGGCTCCGGGTTCAGAAACGACCGTGACCGACGCCCGCTGGCCTGCCGCTTCGATCCGCTGCCGGCGTTGCTCATGCTCGCGGGGAATCGCCCCGCCGCGCATTCGCGCCTTGCCAGCGACTCGCCTCGTCAGGCCCTCGGGCACGCCTCACGGCCGTTTCTGAACCAGGAGGTGACCCCTTGGATGTGCTCCAGTTAGATGTCTCCGGCCGACCCCAGGCCTGGATCACGACGCGCGAAGCGGCAGTGATCTACGCGAGCGACGGCGTCGCCTGGACGCTCGGCGAGCCCTGCCAGGTGCTGCGTGGCGGCTGGCAGCGCGCCAGCGGCCGGCAGTCACGCATCGAGGTCCACTCCATCATTGCGGTCCGCGGCGCGGTGCCCACGCGCGCCTGGCGCCAGGCCCCGGCACTGTCCAACACCAAGCTGTTCGTCCGTGATCGCTTCGTCTGCGCCTACTGCGGCCACCACTGCCTGGCCGAAGACCTGACGCGGGAACACATCCAGCCAACGTCGCGCGGCGGCCAGGACACCTGGATGAACTGCATCACCGCCTGCCGCCCCTGCAACGGCCGCAAGGGCAGCCGCATGCCGGAAGAGGCGAACATGAGCCTGCTCTACCTGCCCTATGTGCCGAACCTGCACGAAGACATGATCCTGCGCGGTCGCCGCATCCTCGCGGACCAGATGGAGTTCCTGCTCGCCAGCGTGCCGCGGAGTTCAAGGCTGCACGGCTGAACGACGGGACATTCCCGTTGACCGGATGCGGTAAAGAGTTGTACCGGAGCGCGTCAAGCGGTCAACGGCGGGACAATTCGACACGTTGGGCTGCTGTTTCGCCCAAGGAGTAGAACCCGATGTCCAAGCTCATGACTTCCCTCACCCTGGCCGCGGCCCTGGTGCTTTCCGCCTGCTCCACGACCAGCCCTGACGTCATCCAGCGCGGCGACGCGCAGCGCCTGTCGCAGGTGCAGGATGCCACCGTGTTGTCGTCCCGCCCCGTGACCGTCGACGGCTCGCAGAGCGGAGTTGGCGGTGTGGCCGGCGGCGTGACGGGTGCCATCGCCGGCAGCTCGGTGGGCGGCCGGCGCGAAGGCGCTGTGGTCGGCGTGATCGGCGCCGTGGCCGGTGCGGTGATCGGCAATGCCATCGAGCGTTCCGCCACGAAGGAAGACGCGCTCGAGATCATCGTGCAGCTGCGCAACGGCGAGCGACGCGCCATCATCCAGGCCAAGGGCGCCGAGGCGTTCAACAGCGGCGATCCCGTGGTGCTGGTGACGACCGGCGGCAAGACCCGTGTCACGCGTGCGCCTTCCGTCGCGCCAGCAGCCCCCGCCCGCAACGGCTGACCGCCCGCGGGCGGGCCGGCGTCCCGAACAGGGACAATCCGGCCCATGAACATGAAGAAAACCGATCTGGAACGCCTGGCCGGCCTGAAGCTGGACAGCGCCATGCGCGGCAAGGCGACGCCCGGCCGCTTCGGTCAGGCGGCCGCCGCGCTGCCGGACCGCAAGGCCCAGCGCAAGCTCGATGCCGCCGCCGGCCTCGTCCCCTTTGCCTGCAAGCTGCCTGCGGAGCTGACCGAGCGACTGCGCGAGCGCGCGGCGGGCCACGAAGGCGGCATCAATGCCTTGGTGGCCGAGCTGCTGGCCCAGGGGCTGGCGGGATGAGCGCCGAGCTCGACGAACCCGTCTTCGAGGCGCGCCTGTGGCGCGACAACGGCTGGACCGCCCAGGTCATCAAGAACGAGGATGACGAGGGCTGGGCCGTGGCGATGTTCAAGGCCGGCCAGAGCGAGCCGGCGCTGGTCGGCCCGTGGACGATGGGCCGCGACAAGAAGAACCCCAAGCCGCTGGACGTCAACGCCTTCAACACGCTGGTAAAGACAGCCTCGGAGGTCATCCGCCGCCATGAGCAGCAGCTGCACGCGCAGCTCAACAAGGCGCTCTACGTCGCCCGCGACGGTGCCTGGATCAAGGTCACGCTGGAGATCGTGCCGGCCGAAGACGACCCCTACGCCTGGCTGGCGGCCTTCGACGCAGACGGCGCGACGCTCGCCAAGGTCAAGGTGGCAGCGAACTTCAAGCTCAGCCAGACCGCCGCCGAAGCCTGGGTGGACGGCGGCTTCGAACGGCCGGCCGGGCGCGACTAGCGGCTGCCCCTGGCGGCTGCCCAGTCGCTGCGCAGCAGCGACAGCGCGTGGGCGTCCACGTACTCGCCGTTGACGAACAAGATGCCGCGCTGGACGCCCTCGTGCGTGAAGCCGCACTTCTCGGCAACGCGCCGCGAGGCGTGGTTGTGCACCGACATGCCGCAGGACAGCCTGTTCACCGGCCAGTTGCCGAACACATAGTCCACCAACAGGCTGGCCGCCTCGCTGGCCAGACCCTGGCCGCGCATGGCAACGTCGGCCATCGTCCAGCCGATCTCGCGTGCCGTCGTGTAGCGCGCAGCGGCGAAATGCACCACGTCGCCGATGACGCTGCCATCGACGAGGTGGCAGATCAGCAGACGCTCGGCGTCCTCGTTGGCGAAGCCGTTTTCCTTCCAGCACCGGTCCACCGCATGCGGCGACATCATGCGAGTACCGAGGAAGGGGCCGAACACCTGAGGATCGGCGCGCGCGCTTGAACCAGGGCAGGTCGTCCTCGGTCAGGTAACGCAGGCCGACGCGTTGTCCTCTGAGGATGCCTTTCCTCAGAAGTGGATGCCGCGCATCATCTGCTGCATCGCAATCGCCTCTGGCGACAGCCCCGACTTGCCGGACTTGTCACCCTTGGCAGCCGAGCTGTCGGGGAACATGCGGAAGGTCGTGTTCATGACGATCTGGCCGATGCGCGGCACCAGCGCGTGCATCAGCTCGCCCGTGATGCCCAGCCGCGTCGCGATGCGCACCGGCTTCGCGATGCAGGCTTGGGCAATCATGTCGGCGGCCTCTTCCGGCGCCAGCGTCGGCACGTTCTTGTAGATGGCCGTCGGCGCGATCATCGGCGTGCGCACCAGCGGCATGTTGATGGTGGTGAAGGTGACGCCCTGGTCGGCATATTCGCTCGAGGCGCAGCGCGTCCAGGCGTCCAGCGCGGCCTTGCTGGCCACGTAGGCACTGAAGCGCGGCGCATTCGTCAGCACGCCGATGGAGCTGATGTTGACGACGTGGCCCTTTCTCTTGGCCACCATGCCCGGCAGCAGGCCCATGGTGACGCGCAGACAGCCGAAGTAGTTCAGGTCCATCGTGCGCTGGAAGTCGTGGAAGCGGTCGTAGCTGCTCTCGATGGCGCGGCGGATGG
>SEEY01000117.1 GCA_004211235.1 Rubrivivax sp. | reverse complement strand
GCCGACCGCGTCGATCCGCCTCGCCGGCGAGTTCCACGTCAAGCTGGCGGAGATGGCGGGCAACCCCATCCTGCGGCGCTACCTCGACGAGGTGGCGACCCGCTGCTCGCTCATCCTCGCCGTGCACGGCCGGCCGCACTCGTCGGAGTGCGCCATCAACGAGCACCGCGACCTCATCAAGGCGCTGCGCGAGGGCGACGCCGAGAAGGCCGTCGGCCTGATGACGGCGCATTTGCAGGGCATCGAGGGCCGCGCCCTGCTGCCGGCCGCGGACGAAGGCGACGACCACCTCGCCCGCATGCTGGCGCCTTACGCGCGCGGAGCAGCCTGATGAAATCGATCCGTGACCTGATGATCCCGCCGGCCCACATCCAGGGCCGCGTCGAAGCCATCGTCGTGCGGGGCAATCCGCGTGACCCGGCGCGCACCGTCGAGGAGACGATGGCGCTGGCCGGCATCGGCCTGGCGGATGACCGCCTCGGCAAGCGCGGCGAGGCCGAGCTGTCGACACGGCAGGTGACGCTGATCCAGCAGGAACATCTGCCGCTGATCGCCGCCTTCGCACGCAGCGGCCCGCTTGAGCCGGTGGACCTGCGCCGCAACCTCGTCGTCTCCGGCATCAACCTGCTGTCGCTGAAGAATGCGACGTTGCGCGTCGGCGACGCGCTGCTGCAGATCGTCGGGCCTTGCGCGCCGTGCTCGCGCATGGAGGAGGTCATCGGACCGGGCGGTTATGCGGCCATGCGCGGCCATGGCGGCATGACGGCGCGCATCCTCGAAGGCGGGGCGATCCGGGTGGGCGACAGCATCGGCGTGGCCTGAAGCTGCGGCGGCAATCACCGCTGCGAGGTGAAAGTTGCCACCGCGCCCGAAGAGGCGCTGTGACCGTGAAATGCAGCCGCGGCGAAGTGTCGGCCGACACACAGAATTCGCCCCTTCAGGCGCGGCGGCCCGGCCGCGTGCGCCCAGGGAGAAAGTCCAATGAGAAGAGTCTTGTGCACGCTGGTGGCGCTGCCGGCATGGGCGCTCGCCAGCGGGCCGGCGGCGGCCGCCGTCTACAAGTGCACCGATGCCGCCGGCAAGGTGGCCTACCAAGCCCAGCCCTGCCCTGATGCAGGCGGCGCCCGCGTCCTGCCCACGGAGGCGGCGCCAGCGGCCCGGCCCCTCGCGCTGCCGCCACGGCCCCGCGCGAACGACGCCTGGAGCATCCGGGGCAACGATGGCGACACGGCGGTACCTGCGCCGGACGCGTCGGCGTGGGGCGCACCGCCCAGGGCCGTGGAGCGGGCACCGGAACGGCAAGCCTTTCCCGAAGCGCCGCGGGTGCGATTGAATTTCGATCTGCTGAGCGTCGATGGCGACCGACTGGCATGGACCAATGCCGGCCCCAGGGATGGCCAGCGCCGCGACGGCTCGGTGCGTGGGGGCAGCATCGTCGAACGCGAGGCGCCCGGCGCGGCAGCGGTGAACGACAACGGCACCGAAGCCTATGCCCTGCAAGGCAATGGCGCCACACTTGCCTGGCTGCCCAAGGGCTTCGGCGGGCCGGCCCAGAAACTTCATCCGCCCGGCAACCTGCCCCGCCTGTCGTGGGCCTCGGGGATCGCCTGGGACACGCGCAACGGCATGCTGGCCATCGTGACCACCGGCGGCGGCGACGGCTACTTCTACCGCTACGACACGCGCAAGCACACCTGGCTCGATGCCCGCGCGCTGAAGACGCCCAATCTGCTGAGCCTGGCATTCGACCCAGTGAGCGGCAAATTCGTGGCGATCTCGCAGGACGCCGAGCTCGTGACCTTCAATGCTGACGGTGCCGTCGAGCGGGTTCGGCCGTTGGCCGAGCTGCTGCCCGGGTTGCGGGCCACCTTCGACCGCGTGCCGCATGCCTCCGGTCTCACCGTGGCGGCGCGCGGCGGCCTGGTGGCCATCGTCAACGTCCGCAAGGCCAGCGTCACCCACATCTGGACGTACGACTCCGGCACGAACCGGGCGCAGCTGACCTACAAGCTCTGACACCTCCATGCATCGTCTGCTGACCCTTCTGGCCGTTTCGGCCCTGGCTCTCCTGCTGGCCGGCTGCGATCTGCGCCAGCGCTTTGGCAATGCGGAAGAACGCATCAATGCGGCAGCCCCGCTCGGCATCGACATCCGGCAGGCCCGGGAGCGTCTGGTCGAGCAGTCCGGCGAAGCGAAGGCGGGCCGCGACTCGTTCGACAGCGCCTGGAGTGCCCGCATGCGCGCCCGCGCCATGTCCTGCAGCCCGGACTTCACGCCCACCTGGCGCCATTCGAGCGATGAAGTCCGCGCCGCCGTGAACAACAAGGCCTGCTTTGCAGACTTCGACCGCAAGCTGACGCGTTGGATCGGCGCGCAGCGCGTGCGTCTGCTGCTGGCTCAGCCGGCTGCGGCCGTGGGCGACATTCCTCCGTCCATCACGCTGTCGGGTCGTCTCGCCGGTACGCCCAGTGCGCAGTCGTCGCTGGTCGCCGTGACGGCGGCCGACGGACTGGAATTGGTCGCGCTGGACGGGGGGCGCACGGTGTTCAAGGAGCGAGGTGCCGGTGGCGGCGCCAACCTGGCGCCCAATGGCCGGCTGTTTGCCCAGACCGTGTCCGGTGCGCTGCGCATCCGTGCCGTCGAGGGCGGAGAGACGCTGCTTGAGCTGCCGGATGTGCGGTCCATGCGTTGGCTGAGCCCCTGGTTCATCGGCCTCGGCAGTGCCGGCAACAAGCCGTCGTCCTTGTTCAGCCTGAACAGTGGCGAGGAAGTCGCTGTCGTCGTCAACACCATGGGTTCCCATTCCAACGAGGCACTGCTGCCGGTGCCGGGCCAGGGCAACCGCTTCAACCTGCTGACCTTTCCCGGGCTCTACCAACTCGAAGCGCAGGAGCAGGGGGGCAAGTTCAGCATCACGGCAGTGGCCGAGAAGCCCGGCGTCGACCCGCGGCTGATGGGCCTCACATCGGGCCAGGGGCAACTTTCGCCGGATGGCAAGCAGTGGGTTCTGGCGGGAGACCGCAAGCTCGTCCGGCTGGATCTGACGACGCTGGAGGTGCAGGAGCACAGCTTCATGCCCATCCTCGTCCAGGCCGCGGCGCCCACGGCCAAGCCGGATCAGTTCGTGCTGGACCTGCTGGTGCCCAGCGATACCGTCGCGGGCAGCTCGCACAACGGCAACTATCTGTTCGACGCGACGGCCGGCACGCTGGCGCGCGTGGAAGGAGCCGCTGCACGTCGCTCCATCGGCTATGTGCCGGCCATCAGGCGCCTGATGCAGCAAAGCCTTCCGACCTTGTGGCTGTCCGAGCAGTTGGACACCACCGCGCCCCGGCCGGTGGCCGACGTGGTGGCCGCTGCCCTCGAAGAAGCCAATCTCCACAAGCTGGCGCAGGTCGAGGCCGAGCAGCAACGCGTCGCCGCAAGCCCCGCGCTGCAGACGGGGTCGCCGCTGCTGGCCTCGGTGCAGAACGCCCAGGTGGAGGGTGTCGGCATCTACGAGGCGCGCGAGAAGATTGCCCAGCCGGGCCAGTCGCGCAGTACAGGCCGCGTGGTGGTGAACGTGCGGCGTTCGCCCCGACCGCTGGTGCTTGTGCTGTGCTCCTACGAGCCGGTGCAATGGCAGCTGCGGCTGGAGCCTGGCGCCAAGTTGGGTGCCGTGCTGGTGAGCGGTTATTACGACTCCACCGTGGTGGGTGCGGGCGATGCGCGCGTGCTCAAGATCGGCTCCATCCATGCGTACAAGCAGGAAGGGCCGGAATTTGCAGCCTTGCAGCGTGAGGTCTCGCGCTGGGCCGGGCGGCCCATCTCGCTGTTCCAGAGCGGCTATTCCGGCGTCAGCTTCTCGGTCGGCGGCTCCTGAGCCGAAACAGGCCGCAACCTGTCGTCACCGGGCGAGTAGCACACGGCCGTTGCGAAGCATTGCGATACACCCGGTGTCCGAAGGTCGCCGGCCATGGTGCAGACTCCCACCATGACTCTGGAAATTGATGAAGCTCCGATGGTCCTGACGCCGGAGCAGTCCCTGACAGGCTGGCGGCGGGAGCTCTGTATCGAACTGCTTGGCGAAGGCCGGGCGCGTATTTTTCTGCGCGTGGTGGCCGAGCCCTCGCTGACGGCGACGGAACTGCACCGCGGCCTGCTGTTCCACCGCGTCGGCTCGATGTTTGCCGACCTGCCCGGCTGGGTGGCCGCCACGCGCGGCCTGCTGGAGCAACTGGCCGGCACGGCCGTGCGCCAGCAGCCCAGCAAGGACAATCTCTTCGCCGCCGTCACCTTCGACCGGCGGATCTGGGAAAGCGTCGTCAGCGCCGTCGAGCAGTGGCAGCGCCGCCGCAAGCCGGCACCGGCGGGCCGCTGAGGCGCGCGCCGCGCCGGCTGGCCTGCCGCATCACTTCGCGAAGCGCCGGCGGTAGTCCGCCAGGCTGACGCCCAGGCGCCGGGCGAAGGCGCGCCGGAAGCCGTCCGCGTTGGCGTAGCCCACCGCATCGGCCAGCCGCTTGGCCGGCAGGCCGGACTCCTCGGCCAAGCGTCGCGCGGCGTCGATGCGGGCATGGTCGACGAAGGCAGCGGGCGTCGTGCCGGTTTCCTCGCGGAAGCTGCGCGCAAAGCTGCGCTCGCTCATGCCGGCGCGCGCCGCCAGCGCAGGCACGGAGTGGTCGGCCTTCAGGTTCGCCAGCACGTGGTCCTGCACGTCGCGTACGCGGCTGCGCTCGGCGGTCTGCGCGGCCAGGTGGGCGCTGAACTGGCTCTGCCCGCCGGGCCGCTTGAGGAACATGACGAGTTCTCGGGCCACGCGCAGCGCGAGGTCGCGGCCGTGATCGTCCTCCACCATCGCGAGCGCGAGGTCCATGCCGGCCGTCACGCCGGCGGAGGTGAAGACCTTGCCGTCCTTCACGTAGATCGCGTCGGGCTCCACACAGGCTTCGGGGTAGCCGGCCGCCAGGCGCGCGGCGGACTTCCAGTGCGTGGCCACGCGCTTGCCGTCGAGCAGCCCCGCGGCGGCCAGCACGAAGGCGCCGGTACACACCGAACCGTAGCGCCGAACGCTGCGCGACTGGCGGCGCAGCCAGTCCTGCAGCGGTGCGCCGGCGGCCATGTCCTCGATGGCGGGGCTGCCGGCCACCAGCAGCGTGTCGATGCGTCCGCGGTGCGTCGCCACCGTCGCGTCCACCGCCAGGCGCAGGCCGCTGCTGCTGGTGAGCAGGCCCTCCTCGCTGGCGATCAATTGCACCTGATAGGCCTTGGTGTCGCCGAGCTGGCGCGCCGCTTCCACGAAGACGTCTGCCGGCCCGGCCACGTCGAGGAGCTGGAAACGCGGGAAGGCGAGGATGGCGACGCGCATGGCCGGGATGGTCTGATGACTGGCAGAAAACGTCGCCCATTGGCACGACGGCTGCACCGAGTCTGGCAGAAACTGTCGGCACCAGCAAATTGCGCCAAGTCTTTCAGAAGGACCTTCATGCAGACCCCGCCCGCCAGTTCGGCACGCCCGAGCACATCGGCTCTCGAACCGCGGCCCGCCACGTCCGTGCGCGACCTGCCCGTCAGCCTGTTCGGCGCGGTCATGGGCCTGTCGGGTCTGGCGCTGGCCTGGCGGCTGGCGCGCGCCAGCCTGGGCGCGCCGTTGTGGATCGGCGAGGCGATCGGGGCCTTTGCCGTGGGCGTGTTCATGTTGCTGTCGCTGGGCTACCTGGCCAAGCTGGCCCGGCATCCGGCAGCCGTGCACGCGGAGTTCCAGCACCCCGTGTCCGGCAACTTCTTCGGCACCGTCGTCATCGCGGTGCTGCTGGTGGCGGCGGTCGTCGAGCCGTACAGCCTGGCCGCCGCCAGCGTCATCTGGACCGTCGGCGTGCTGGCGACGCTGGCGCTCGCCGTGGTGTCGACGTCCCGGCTGCTCAAGGGCAGCGTGGATGCGACGCACGCGCTGCCCGCCTCGCTGATGCCGGGCGTGGCCACGCTGGACATCCCGCTCACCGGCCGGAGCATGCCCATGGCCTGGGCGCCCGAGGTCAACCTCATGGCCGGCGGCGTGGGCGCGTTGCTGGCGGTGCTGCTCTATGTGCTGATCATCAACCGGCTCGTGCACCGCGACCCTTTGGCGCCCGCGATGACGCCGTCGCTGATGATCCTCATGGCCCCCTTCGCCGTCGGCTTTCTGGCCTACACCAACCTCGTGGGCGGCGTCGACCGCTTCGCCGCGCTGCTCTTCTACTTCGCGCTGTTCATGTTCGTCGTCATCGTGCCCAAGGTGTTCCGGCGCGGCGCGAGGTTCTCGCTGGCCTGGTGGGTGATCGGCTTTCCGTTGGCGGCGCTGGTGAACGCGGCGTTGAGGTACGCGCAGTTTCGCGACAGCGCACCGCTGTGGGCGCTCGCCGTGGCGCTGCTGGCGCTGCTGAGCGTGGCGCTGGCCGTGCTCACCGTTCAGACCTTGCGCCTCGCGCTTCGCGGCCCGCTGTTCGGCTGAGTCAGCGCGCCGGCAGACGTGGGCTGAGGGCGCGCTCCAGTGCCGCTCGCGCGCTGGTCGCGGCGCTCAGTTGTTCGGTCAGGAAGTCCGCCAGCCGGGGCTGCTGGCTGAAGGCGACGTTGAAGCGGAGGTGGGCGTCCGCCGCGCCGTCTGCCGCGAAGGTCGCGCCGCGCACCAGCAGGATGCCGCGCCGGAAGGCCTCCTTGACGAGGCCGTCCACGTCCACGCCTGCCGGCAGCGCGCCCCACAGGAACAGCCCGCCTTCACCCGCATGCTCCAGCAGCACGCCGGCGCCGCGCAGCTGGCGCGCGGCCGTCACGCGCGCGGCGGCCAGGCGCTGCTGCAGGCGGTCGAGATGCTTGCGCCAGCGGCCGGCCGCCAGCACCTCCAGCAGCACGAACTCGTTGAGCGCCGATGTCGTCAGCACCGACAGGATCTTCTCGCGCAGCAGCGCCTTGATGAGGGCCGGCGCGGCGGCCATGTAGCCCAGGCGCAGTGCCGGGCTCATGGCCTTGGCGAAGCTGGAGTAGTAGATGACGCCGTCCAGCCCCGACAGCTGCGCCAGTCGCGTTGGCGTGCCCGGATGGAAGTGCCCCTGCACGTCGTCCTCGGCGATCAGCAGGTTGTGGCGCTGCGCCAGCATCAGCACGCGGTGCAGGTTGGCGGCGGTGCTGCCCCAGCCGGTCGGGTTGTGCAGCACGGGCTGGATGAAGAGCAGGCGAGGGCGGTGCTGCGTGCAGGCGGCGTCGAGCGCGTCGAGGTCGATGCCGTCATGCCGGCGCGGCAGCGGCACGATGTTGACGCCGGCCTGGCGCAGGCGGTCGAACAGCAGGAAGTAGCCCGGCGTTTCCACGGCCACTGAATCACCGGGACGCAGGAAGGCGCGGCAGATCAGGTCGATGGCGTGGGTGCCGCCGTAGGTCGTCAGCACGCGGCCGGCATCCACGGCGATGCCTTGACTGCGCAGCAGCGTGGCGATGCGCTCGCGCAGCTCGGGCAGGCCCTGCGGCGGGCAGCGCGAGGCCATGCCGGCGGTGGCGCGTGCCAGGCCGCGCTGCACGGCGGCGGCGGGAATGGCGTCTTCCAGCCACGTCGCCGGCAGGGCGCCGCTGCTGGCCAGCAGCACGCCGGCCTTCTGGTCGTTGGCCTGCTGGGCGAGCCAGACGGCCTCCTGCTCCTCGCCGGCTTCGACGCGCACGGCGTCGGGCATGGCATTGGCCGGGCCCTCGGCAACGTAGAAGCCGGCCGTGCCACGCGAGTCGATCAGGCCGGCGGCGACGAGCCGGTCATAAGCGGTGACGACGGTGTTGGGGCTCACGCCCAACTGTGCGGCGAGCTGGCGGATCGACGTCAGCCGCGCGCCGGGGGGCAGTTGCGCGCTGACCATCAGCGCATGCAGTCGCTGCTCGATCTGGTCGGCCAGCGGCGTGGGCGAATCGCGGTCCAGTGAAAACATCAACGAAGGAGCATGAGGGCCAGCACGGCCAGGGAGGCGGCCATGATGGCATTGAACACGCGCAGTCGAAGCGGGCTGGACAGGAAGCGGCCGATCCAGGCGCCGAACAGCGCCCAGGTCGAAGTGCAGGGGAAGCCGATCACGGCGCCGATCAGGCTGACGAGCAGCGCACCGGCCAGCGGGTCGTAGCCCGTGGGCATGAAGACCGACGCGAGCGTCACCGACTTGACCCAGCTCTTGGGATTCACGAGCTGGAACAGCACGGTCTGCGTGAAGCGCAACTGCTCCGGCGCCCGGGCCTGCACCGTCTGGCTGCCCGCCAGGCGCCAGGCCAGCACCAGCATGTAAAGCGTGCCCGCCAGCCTGAGCCCCGCATGCAGCGGCGGCCAGGCCGTGAACAGCGCGCCCAGCCCCACGCAGGCCGCAAAGGTCAGCAGCGCCACGCCGGTGTTGATGCCCAGCACGGCCGGCAGCGTGCGCCGATAGCCGTGGTGGGCGCCGCTGGCCACCATCAGCATGTTGTTGGGGCCGGGCGTGCCTGACATGAGCAGGCAGTAGGTCATCAGGGGCAGCAGTTCGTTCATGCCGCCATTGCAGCGGCCGGCGCGCGCCGCGTGAAGGCACAGCGCGCCCGGCCGTGCAGCGCGCTGTATCAATGCCGCGACCGCTACAGGCCGGTCAGTCCCTGCTCGAACTGCTGCTGGCAGGCCGCGCAGCGAGCCGCCGACGGCTGGGCCTGCAGCCGGGCCAGCGGGATGTCGCAGTCGCAATCGATGCATTGGCCGTAGCTGCCGTCATCCATGCTGTCGAGCGCGGCGCCGATGGCG
The DNA here is from genome assembly GCA_004211235.1 of Rubrivivax sp. The sequence goes on along the minus strand of SEEY01000117.1, from coordinate 1,933 downwards.
TTCAGCTCCTGCGTGTCGCGGTCCTGTTCGGCATGGCGCACGGTGTGGCGCGTCTCTTCTTCGCCGCGTTCACCGTCGTCCTCGACGGGCCCGCCGGGCGTGCGTGTCATGTCGGCGGCTTCCTCGCTGCGCAAGGCCGGCAAGCGGCGTGCCGCTTCAGGGCCAGGCCAGCTCCGCGCGCAGCCCGCCCAGCGGCGAATCGCCGAGCGTCACGCTCGCGCCCTGCTGCCGTGCCGCCGCGCGCACGATGGCCAGGCCCAGGCCGCTGCCCGGCACCGCGGCATGCTCGCCGCGCTGGAAGCGGTCGAACGCGCGCTCGCGCTGATCGACCGGGATGCCGGGGCCGTCGTCGTCCACGCGCAGCAGCGGCGCGCCGTGCAGGCCACGCAGTGCGCTCACCTGCACCGTTCGGGCGCCGTACTTCACCGCGTTGTCGATCAGGTTGCGGCAGGCGCCGCGCAGGGCCTGCGGGTCGCCGGTCAGCGGCAGCGGGTCGGGGGCGGTCAGCGCGACGGTCACGTTGGCACGGTCGGCCAGCGGCTGCACGTCGGCCACCGCCTGGCGGGCGAGGTCGGCCAGGTCCAGCGTCTGGCTGGCCGCGCCGGCGCCAGGCTCGGCGCGTGCCAGCGCCAGCAGTTGCTCGACGAGATGCGTCGCCCGGTCGATCCCGCCGCGCAGGCGGGCGATTGCCGAGTCCTGCTCCTCGCCGGGCGCCGAGTCGCGCAGCAGGCCGAGCTGCAGCTTCAGCGCCGTCAGCGGCGAGCGCAGCTCGTGGGCGGCGTCGGCGACAAAGCTGCGCTGCGCGTCGAAGGCCTCGCCCAGGCGGCCGAGCAGGCCGTTGAAGGCGTCCACCAGCGGTGCCACCTCGCCGGGCAGGCCGGCCGTGGGCAGGGCGTCGCGGGCATTGGCGCCGCGTGCCTGGGCGGCCTGCGTCACGCGCGCCAGCGGCGCCAGCGACATGCCCAGCAGCCACCACACCGCCGCGCCCACCAGCGGCAGCGCGATGGCCACCGGCACGATGCTGCGCAGCGCCGCCAGCGCGGCAAGCTTCTGGCGCACGGCCAGCGGCTGCGCCACCTGCACGACGCGCAGCGGCGTGGCGGCGCCGAACACGCGCCAGTCCTGCCCGCCCAGGCGCAGGTTCGAATAGCCCAGCACGGCGCGCGCCGGCAGCGGCTCGGTCATGCCCTGGGGCCGGCTGGAGTAGAGCTGCAGGCCCTGCAGCGACCAGATCTGCACGACGTAGTCGAAGCTCGGGTCGGCCAGCGCGGCGGCCTCGTCGCTCTCGACGCGGCCCTGGTCGCGCAGCGACAACGCGGTCTGGCGCAGCTGGTAGTCGAACAACTGGTCGGCCTCGGCGCGCACGCTGATGTAGGTGGCCCCGCCCACGGCGAGCGCGGTGACCGCGCCGAGCACGGCGAGCAGCGCGAACAGCCGGCCGCGCAGCGTGCCGAGCAGCGTCACGCGGCCCCCTGGGGGCGGGCGCGGTTCATGGGAATGACTTCGACAGGCAGGAGGCACATGGCGGGGCAGCGGAAGCGCCGCATTCTGCCGCCGTGAAATAAATGCAGGCCGAGCGTCGATCCCGCGTCTCCCCGCGCATCACAAGGTCAGGAGCCCGCGCGGTGCGGGTTCCGCCCCCTGTACGCTCGGCCGGGCTTGTGTCCCATCCGCGCGTCGAACGTTCGCCCGAACTGGAGCCTTTCATGCAATACATGCTCGTCTACCGCGAAACCCTGGCCGAGGTCGGCCGCCGTGACGACCCAGCCGCCGCGCCGGCCTACTGGGGCGCCTGGAACGCCTACATCGGCGCTCTCGGCGGCGCCGGCGTCATCGTCAGCGGCAACGGCCTGCAGCCGCCGCGCACCGGCACGACGGTGCGCGTCACCGGCGGCCAGCGCCAGGTGCGCAGCGCGGCGGCGAAGGCCTCGCT
>SEEY01000806.1 GCA_004211235.1 Rubrivivax sp. | reverse complement strand
GTCAAGGCGCGTGCGGCCAGGGTCACGAGCATGGCCACTGCCGCAGCCATGAAGATGCCGCCGGAAAAGCTGACCAGCAGCACCTCCATGCCGATCAGCACGAACAGCACGGCGTTGAGGATGTTGTCGACCAGCTCCCAGAACAGGTCGATGTAGTGCCGTGTGGTGTCCGACATTGCCAGCGCCCGCCCGCCATTGCCGATGATCAGGCCGGCAACCACCATCGCCAGCGGGCCGGAGACATGCAGCCGATTCGCCAGCGCGTAGCCGCCGGTCACGGCCGCCAGTGTCAGCAGCACCTCCACCTGGTAGTTGTCGACGCTGCGCAGCAGCAGGAAGGTCACGTAGCCGAGCACCAGGCCGAACAGCATGCCGCCAACGGCCTCGCGCATCAGCAGCCCGAGGCCCGCTTCAAGCGTCGGTGCGCTGCCGCTGGCGAGCATGCCGAGCAGCAGCGAGAAGATGACCACGCCGACGCCGTCGTTGAACAGCGACTCGCCGGCGATCACCAGTTCGAGGTTGCGCGGCGCGCCGGCCGTCTTCAGGATCCCCATCACCGCAATCGGATCGGTGGGCGAGATCAGTGCGCCGAAGAGCAGGCAGTAGATGAGCGGCAACTGCAGGCCCACCCAGGGCAGGGCCAGCCAGGTGCGAAGCCGACGGCCAGCGTGGACAGCAGTGTCGAAATGACGGCCAGCGCGCCAACCTGCCAGCGGTACGCTCTCAACGCGCTCAGGTCGACATGCAGGGCGCCGGCAAACAGCAGCAGCGACAACATGCCCTGCATCAGCACCGTCGAGAAGTCGATGGATCGCAGCAGCGATTCCTCGTACTGCCTCAGGCCCGAGGCGATGCCCAGCGCGTCCAGTGCCACGAGGGACAGGGACATCATCAGGGCCGACACCATGACGCCGATGGTGATGGGCAGGCCGATGAACCGGTGGTTCAGGTAGGCCAGAAGTGCGGTGATGACCAGGCACGAGGCCACGATGTCGAGCATGGTTCATTTTCCATTCGTTTGGCCATCGGTCGGCAGGGCCGGCCGGGGTCGCGGTCGTCAGCGCAGGGACCGATCCTGCTCGCCGGCATCGCGCCGTATCCACAGCCGCTCCATCAGCGGCTTGACGCTGGTGCCGTGCAGCAGGATGGACAGGGCGACCGTCACCAGGGTCAGCTGAACCAGGTCGTCAGCCTCGGCGGCCGGCAGGCCATGCTGGATGGCGTAGACGAGGTAGTAGATCGAGCCGATGCCGCGCACGCCGAACCAGCTGGCGATGCCGCGAATGCGCAGCGGCGTCGACGATCCCGCGAGGCCCACGAGCGTGCCCACCGGCCGGGCGACGCAGAACAGGAAGAGCGCCAGCCCCACGGTCCGCCAGTCCCAGGCCGCCACGGTCAGCGTGCTGCCCAGCAGCAGCACCAGCAGCAACTCGGACAGCCGCTCCAGATGCTCCTTGAAGACGAGCGCCTCGGCGCTGACGATGGACAGGTCCGGCGCATCCGCCGGCGGTTCGACGGGCTCTTCCACGTCGGCATTGAGCTGTTCGGGCGGCACGCCGGCGGAGCGGGCAAGCTTCAACTCCTTCTGGCGCAGCGCCACCGCCGCGGCAAACACGGCCAGGAAGCCCCAGGTGTGGCACAGCAGGCTGGCGCCGTAGACGACGGCGATCAGGCCCAGGCCGACGAGATCGTCCAGCACCTCGTGGCCGCCGCCCGCCTTGCGGAAGCGCCAGACATGCCGCGCCGTGATGCGGCCGAACACCACGCCGATCACGACGCCGCCGACGGTCGCCCAGACCACGTCGACCAGCGCCCAGCGCCACAGCGGGCCGTCGAAGGCCTCGACCCCGAGCAGGCCGAGCCCCAGCACGACGAAGGGAAATGCCGCGCCGTCATTGAGGCCGGCCTCGCAGGTCAGGGTGAAGCGGAGCTCGTCGT
>SEEY01000805.1 GCA_004211235.1 Rubrivivax sp. | reverse complement strand
ACGCAGCGCTCGGTGAAGATCCAGCGCACGCCGCCCGAGATCTGCGACCCGATGACCACGCCGCCATGGCCTTCCTTCATGCGGCAGTCGCGGATGAGGATGTTCTGCGACGGGGCGGCGAGCCGGCGTCCATCGGCGTTGCGGCCCGAGTTGATGGCGATGCAGTCGTCGCCCGTGTCGAAGGTGCAATGCTCGATGACGGCGCCATCGACCGACTCGGGGTCGCAGCCGTCGTTGTTGGGGCCGTGGCCCAGCACGTCGACACCGCGCACCGTCAGGTTGCGGCACAGCACCGGGTGGATCTGCCAGAAGGGCGAGCGGCGCAGCTTGACGCCCTCGATCAGCACGTTGTCGCAGTCATACGGCTGGATGAACGAGGGGCGCAGGTAGTCGCCGTCGCCGAACACGCGCTGGTCCACCGGCACGTTGTCTTCGGCCATCTTGAACAGCCGGGCGCGGGCAGGGCGCTGGTCCGGCATGCCTTCACGCCAGCCGGTGCCGACGGTGCCGCGCCAGGGGCCTTTCCAGTGCCACCAGTGCTGGTCGCCGCCTTGCCCGTCGAGCGTGCCGGCGCCGGTGATGGCGATGTTCTTCTGCCGGTGTGCATAGATCAGCGGCGAGTAGTTCATCAGCTCGATGCCCTCCCAGCGCGTGAAGACGATGGGGTAGTGCTTCGGGTCCGTGGAGAACAGCAGCGTGGCGCCGGCGGTGACATGCAGGTTGACGCCCGACTTCAGGTGCACGGCGCCCGTCAGGAACATCCCCGCCGGGATGACGACCCGCCCGCCGCCAGCCTGATGGCAGGCATCCACGGCCCTCGCGATGGCATCGGTGTCGAGGGTCCTGCCGTCGCCTGCGGCGCCGTAGTCGGCCACATTGAAGTCGCGGTCGGGGAAGCGGGGCGGCTGGACGGTGCGGGCAATCTCCGCCGCCCGGTCCCACGGGTCAGCGGGTGCCGCGGTCAGGGCCAGGGCAGGGAAGGTCGATCCGGCAGCGCCAGCGCTGGCGTAGCGCAGCAGTTCGCGTCGTGAGGGCATGTTGGTGATCGAAAGGGGTGGCAGTCGTCGCGCGAGAGGTTCGCGGCGTCAGGCCGGAGATCCGCTTCGTTCTGCGCCGTAGCCTAACTCGCCCGCGCCTGCATCGGCTTCGATCAAGCTGGACGGATCGCGTTCACGGCTTCGCCGTGGCGCGCTCCGGATGCGGGCTGCCGGAAGGGTCGATGTGCACCGCCTGCAGGCCCCAGTCCTTCACACCGGCGGCGGTGACCGTCATCCACAAGATGGAGCCGGTGTTGTTGTCCGCGTCGCTGAAGCCGTCGAACACGAAGTTGCCCAGGCTGTAGATCACCGGCTTGCCGTCGATGACTTCGACGTCCTGACGCACATGCGGATGGGTGCCGACCACGGCGTCCGCACCGGCCCGGATCATCAGGCGGGCCAGCGCATGCTGGCGGGCATGTGAGGTTGCGCTGTGTTCCTGACCCCAGTGCATGTAGGGGATGACCACGTGGGCCTGGGCGCGGGCGGCGCGGATGTCGGCAACGATCTGCTCCTCGTCGGCCCAGGCGATGCCCGGGCCGGCCGGGCTCGCTTCGAAGCGGCGCGGGAACATCTCGTTGTAGCCCAGCAGGGCGATGCGAATCCCCTGGCGCTCGATGATCGCGGGCCGGTGTGCGGCGCGCAGGTTGGCGCCACCGCCGAAGTAGGGCAGTCCGGCCTGCTGCAGGCGGTTCAGCATCTCGGCGAAGGCGGCAGGACCGAAGTCGCCGGAATGGTTGTTGGCCAGCGAGACGACGTCGACATGGCGGCGCAGCACATCGAGCGTGCGCGGATGGGCCCGAAAGGTCCACGGCTTCACGGCGCGCGTGCCGCCCGTGGCGATGACGCATTCGAGGTTGGCGATGCGCAGGTCCGCGCCTTTCATGGCGCCCATGACGGCCCCA
>SEEY01000804.1 GCA_004211235.1 Rubrivivax sp. | reverse complement strand
GGCGTGCTCGACATCGCCGACGCGCAGGCGCTGGCATCGGTGCCGGGCGCGAGCTGCACGTCGATGCGGTCCAGCGTGCCGAGGCGGCCGAACAGCGCCTGCGCGTCGGCGATGTCGAGCACGCCCAGCGGCGCGCGGCCGGCGGCGACGCGCCCGCCGATGGCCAGCTCCACATCGCGCGGCGCGCTGCCGTCGGCCTGGGCCAGGCGCAGGTTGATGGTCTTTGCGCCAGGTGCGAGCCGCACGCGCGCGGCGGCGTTCAGGTGCACGGTGTTGCCGCCCAGCAGCGCGCCGGTGCCGCCCTGGACCTGTGGCATCAGCTCGGGCGCCAGCGGCTGGCCTTGCGCCGCGGAGGCGACCAGCGCCAGCGGGTCCAGGCCGACCAGGCGGATCGACAGCCCGCCACCGTCCCGCCCGGACTGGCCCGACCACAGCGCCACGGCTTCGAGCACCGGGCTGGCGACGGCCACCTCCGGGCGGTTCAGCAGCTCCGCGAGATCGGCATCGGTCAGCGCGCCGGAGCGGGCGCGCAGCACGAGGTCGGGCTGGCCGTTCACGCCCTGCGCCGCGCGCGCGAACTCGCTAAGCGCCGCGCCGTTGAGCAGGTGCACGCCAAAGGCCAGCGCCACGCCCAGCATGACGGCGACGATGGCCAGCAGGATGCGACCCGGCTGGTCGCGCCAGGCCGGCCAGCTGAGGTGGCGCCACATTTCAGTTGTTCCCGGTCCTATGCATCGTCTGCGCCGGAGGATGCATTGCGGTACGAGCGCCGGGCCGCTCCCAAGCCGGCCCGGTTGGCGATGTACTTGCGGCTCAATGCCGCAAGCATCGCCGTCCCCACGGGGGACCGACCAGACTCGCTCGCGTTCAGCGATGCGAGGTTGGGCGAGGGGCTCAAACGTCCTCCCAGACGCCGTTCTTCAGGATCTGGTGCGGCGTGAAGCCGGACTTGTAGGCCATCTTGGGGCTTTCCTCGATCCAGTAGCCCAGGTAGAGGTGGCTCAGCTTCAACTCGCGAGCCTGCTGGATCTGCCACAGCACGCCGTAGGTGCCGAAGCTGCCTTCGATGTCCGGGTCGTAGAAGGTGTAGACCGCCGACAGGCCGTCGCTGAGGATGTCGAGGATGGACACCATGCGCAGCGGTGTGCTGCCGTCGGGCATCGTCTCGCGGAACTCCACGAGGCGCGAGTTGATGCGGCTCTGCAGCAGGAACTGGGTGTACTGGTCGACGCTGTCGTGGTCCATGCCGCCGCCGCTGTGGCGGCCGGCCTGGTAGCGCAGGTAGAGCGCGTAGTGCTCGGGCGAATAGCTCAGGCGCATGACCTTGGCCTGCAGGTGGCGGTGCGCCTTCCAGGCGCGCTTCTGGCTGCGGCTGGGCTGGAAGCGGCCGACCGGCACGCGCAGCGCGATGCAGGCGCGGCACTGGTCGCAGTAGGGGCGGTAGGTGAACAGCCCGCTGCGGCGAAAGCCGGTGGCCACGAGGTTGGAATAGGCGTCGGCGTGGATCAGGTGGCTGGGCGTGGCGACCTGCGAGCGAGCCTGCCGGCCCGGCACATAGCTGCACGGGTAGGCGGCCGTGGCATAGAACTGGATCTGCGCGAGGGGCAGTTCTTTCGGGTGGGTCACGTCGAGGTCAGCATGCGGTGCCAGTGCTCGGGATGATAGGTCCACGGCCCCGGTGAAGCCTCACCGACATGGGTGGCGAGATGGGCTTCGAACACGCTTCGCGGCACTTCCGCCGCACCCAGCGACGCGAGGTGACCCGTGTTCTGCTGGCAGTCGATCCACGGAATGTCGAACTCCCGGCACAGGCAGACCAGCGCGCAGAGCGCGATCTTGGACGCGTCGGTGCGGCGCATGAACATCGACTCGCCGTAGAACATGCGGCCCAGGTTGACGCCGTACAGGCCGCCGACCAGTTCGCCGTCCATCCACGTCTCGACG
>SEEY01000803.1 GCA_004211235.1 Rubrivivax sp. | reverse complement strand
GCGCACGCTCATCAGCGCCAGTGCGAAATCCAGGCCGGCCAGCGCCAGGCCCGGGCCGCCCGGGATGCCGGCCGTGGCCGACAAACCGTGGCCGCCGAGCAGGAAGCGGTCGACGACGACGCCGGCCGTGGCTTCGTCGATGCTGGCCGTGGCCGTGTTGTCGGCGGCCAGCAGCACGGTGGCGCTGCTGCGCTCGAAGGCGAGGTTGCCGGTGATGTTGAAGAAGTCGCCGACGGTCAGGTTGGCGCCGGTCAGGCTGACCTGCTGCAAACCGGCGCTGAGGCCGCTGCCGAAGGTGTAACTGGCGTCGCCGACAGCGAGCACGCGGCCGCTCGCGTCGGCGCCGGTCGCGTTCCAGCGCAGCGCGACCGAACTGGCGCTGGCGGAGATGTCATTGCCGAGCTGCAGCGAAGGGGTGCCGCTGGCTTCGACCAGTTCGACGCCGCCGCCGCTGGCGCTCATCGCGATGGCGACGTGGGCGCCGCTCACGCCGGCCTTGAGGCTGCCGGCGACGAGCTGCACGCCGGCGTTGGCCGCGATGATGGCCATGCCGCCGGTGTTGGCGTCGCGGCCGAAGGCGTAGTCGCCGCTGAGGCTGAAGGTGTCGGCGATGGTGGCGCTCAAGCCCCGGATGTCGACGGCCGGCGTCGTCGTCGCCGGCATCGCGCCGAAGGTGTGGCTGACGCCGCCGGCGCTGAGCACATGGCCGGTCTGGTCGCTGCCCGTCAGGTTCAGGCGCAGCAGTGCGGAGGTGGCCGAGACATTGGCGAAGCCGCCGCCGGACAGATGGAAGCCGCCGCTGGCCTCCAGCGCCAGGCCGCCGCCGGTGGTCATCAGCGCGCCGAATCCGGCGTGGTCGACACCGGCCGAGAAGCTGCCGGTCGTCAGGCGCGCCTCGATATCGGCGCCCACCGCGGTCAGCGAGCCGGCTGACACGGCCAGACCCAAGGTGCCGCTCAACGTGACCGGGCCATAGGTGAAGACGCCGCTGCCGCTCATCGCGGCGAAGTCGCCGAGATGGCCGTCGCCGTCGAAGGTGAAGGTGTGGCTGCCGGCGTTGAGCGTCTGCACCTGAGTGGACAGGTTGATGCCGGCGTGGTTTGCCTGGCCACCCAGCTGGCCGAGGCCGAAGCTGAACTCCAGCGACAGGTCGGTCGCCGCCAGCGTCAGGCCGCTGACACCCTGCAGCGCGATGCTTCCCGCCGAGCCTTCGGCCAGCACCCAGCCGGCCGAACCCGCACCCTGGCCGTCGAGGATGACGATGGCCGCGTCGATCTGCCCGAAGGTGATGCCCGGCTTGGTGGCGTCGGAAGCGTCCAGGCCGAGATAGCCGCCGCCGCCGGCGATGCCGATCTTCCAGATGTCGTAGAAGTGCGTGCCGCCGCTGTCGGTCAGCTGCACGCTCTGGTTGTAGCTGGCGGCCAGCGTGCCGGACAGCTTGACGCCCTGGCCCAGATCGAGCGAGCCGCCAAAGCTGTACGCCTGGTTACGCGCGAAATAACCCGCGTTGAACCATTCACCCGCCTGGTCGGCCAGCGCCTGGCCCGTGGCGCCGGCAGCCGAGTACAGCAGGTTGACGGCGTAGCTGCTGGGCGCGTCCAGCACATGGGCCACGAGCTTGAGCTCCTTGGCCGCCGCGTCGTGCTGGATCTCGAAAAACAGGCCGTTCCCGACGCTGACCAGGCCCTCGCCCTCGGCGAACTTGCCCGTCAGCGTGGTGTCGTACTTCAGGAAGGTGAAGGTCTGGCCGTCGGTCGGTGTGGCGCCTCCGACCAGACTGACCTTGAGCGTGCCGTCCAGCGTGGCCGGGCCGGTGACGGTCAGCAGGTCTGAGCCGCCGCTGCCGATGTCGACCTCGAAGACGTCGGCCGCCGTTAGCGTCAGCGTGCCGGTGGTGGACGCGACCGTGGGCGAGCCGCCGGGGTTGGTCAGCGCCAGGGCCTTGGAG
>SEEY01000802.1 GCA_004211235.1 Rubrivivax sp. | reverse complement strand
GGCAGCGTGATCTGCAGCTCGGTGAACTTGGAATAGGTGGTCGACAACATCAGGAAGATCAGGATCACCAACAGCACGTCGATGAACGGGATCAGGTTGATCTCGGGCGGTTCTCGGTGCGGGGAGCGGAATCTCATGGTGTCAGTTCATCCCTTGTTTTGGGGCACGGGGGCCGAGGCCGGCCGCTCAAGAGCGCGCCCAGCAATGTGCCGAGGGGTTGACCATTTCAGACCGTGTAGCGGCGCAGCTGGCCCAGCAGGCGGTCGGCGGCGGCTTCGAGCTCCAGCACGTACTCCTCGATCTTGCCGCGGAAGTAGCGGTAGAACATCAGCGAGGGGATGGCGATCATCAGACCGAAGGCCGTGTTGTAGAGCGCGATGGAGATGCCATGCGCCAGCTGCGCGGGGTTGCCGCCGCCCGGCGTCTGGCTGCCGAAGATCTCGATCATGCCGACCACCGTGCCCATCAGGCCGAGCAGCGGCGCCGCGGTGGCGATGGTGCCCAGCGTGTTCATGTAACGCTCGAGCTGGTGCACCGCGCGGCGGCCGGCGAACTCGAAAACCATGCGCAGCTTGCCCTCGGGCATCTGCGGCTCGGCCGCAACGGCGCGCAGGCCGGCGGCCAGCACCTCGCCCAGCACCGAGCTTTCGGCCAGGCGGTCGACCATCTCCGGCGCGGGCAATTGCTGGGCGCTGACGTTGATGACGTCCTCGACGAGCCGGGGAGGCAGGACCCGGCTGGCGCGCAGGCTGGTGAAGCGTTCGATGATCAGGGCCAGGGCCACGACGGAGCACAGGAGCAAGGGCCAGATCGGCCAGCCAGCGGCTTGTATGATCGAAAACAAGTGGGTCCCCGTTCAAGAATGAGGGCCGCCGGCGGCCCGAAGAGTGCGCGGGATTATGGCCCGGCCGCCAGGGCCCCAGCGCCCGACGCGTCCCTCAGGGAGCTCCCCGACAATCCACTGCTGCTGTGGGCAACTTTGTGGACAACCCGGGTTTGGCAGCCGGCGGGGGCCGTCAAATCAACGCCTTGGACACTTTGCCTCCAATTTGAGCAGCGGAATTCGAGTTGAAAAACAAGGCCTTATGTGCTCATGACAGCGCCGTGACAGGCGAAATGAGCCGCAACCGCCCGCCAGCCCAGCATTGGCGCGGCTGTGGACTTCCCGGGCCGCGCCGGCATTGGGCTGGCGCGTGATTGAGCCTCGCGAAGCCGCATCGAATCGTCGCGTCTGGGGGGTGGCCGGCCTGCTGGAGGCGGTGGGCCAGAGCCTGGCGGAGCGCTTCTCGGTCGTCACCGTGGGCGGGGAGCTCTCTGGCTTCACGCGCGCCGCCAGCGGCCATTGCTACTTCGGGCTGAAGGACGCGGATGGCCAGGCCGCCAGCCTGCGTTGCGCGATGTTTCGCCGCGCGGCAGCGATGCTGGACTTTTCGCCGGCCGACGGTGCCCTGGTGGAACTGCGCGGGCGCGTGGCGGTGTACGAGCCGCGCGGCGAGTTGCAGTTCGTCGTCGAGGCGATGCGCCGGGCCGGCGCCGGCACGTTGTACGAGCAGTTCCTGCGGCTGCGCGAGCGGCTCGCGGCAGAGGGTCTTTTCGATGCCGATCTGAAGCGGCCGTTGCCGGCGCTGCCACGCCGCATTGGCGTGATCACATCGACGGCCGGCGCGGCGCTGCACGACGTGCTGACGGCGCTGGCGCGGCGGGCGCCGCAGATCGGGATCGTGGTCTACGCCAGTCCGGTGCAGGGCGCCGAGGCGCCGCCGGCGCTCGTCAATGCGCTGCGCATCGCCAACGAAAGGGCCGAGGTCGACGTGCTGCTGCTGGTGCGTGGCGGCGGTTCGCTGGAAGACCTCTGGGCCTTCAACGACGAGCGGGTCGTGCGTGCCGTGGCGATGTCGCCGCTGCCGGTCGTCTGCGGCGTCGGCGCGCGCAGGTCGGCAGCGAGGTCGCAC
>SEEY01000801.1 GCA_004211235.1 Rubrivivax sp. | reverse complement strand
CCCTTGGCGCCGAGCACCGGCGTGAGGCCGTTGTTGCCGGCGCGCAGCGTGTTGCCGAAGTCCGCCTTCTGGAAGCCGATGGCGCCGCGGAAGTAGAGGAAGTCCGAGACCTTCAGCACCGCCTCGCGAGCGAACACGCCGATGCGGTCGCCGCCGCGGAAGTCCAGCGCGATGGCACCCGTGGAACCGAGAACGAGGCCGCCGGCGCCGAAGCTGCGCACGAAGTCGATGCTGCGGCCGTTGGCATCGGCGCGGTTGATCTCCAGCTGCAGGTCGCTGGCGCTGAGTTCGAAGTCGTTGGGGTCGAAGCCGTACAGCGCCACGTGCGCCAGGTTGGCCTTGGCCGCCGTGTACGACTGGCCGCCGGCCTTGGCGATGAGGATGCCGAAGTCGGCGCTGCTGACGCCGAAGCCGTAGAGGTTGCCGGCCTGCTGGTCGGGCGTCTTGCTGGTGTCGAAGCCGCCGTCCGCGTAGCCGACGAAGACGCTGACGCCCTGCCCCGTGATGGCCAGCATCGACGTGGCCGTGACCTGCTGCGGCACACCGGTGGCGGTGGCCAGCGTGATCGGCGCGGTCGGGCTGTACTTCTCGAAGCCGATGCGGCCGGACAGGTAGGCGAAGTCGAACAGCTGCAGCGTGATGTCGCCTTCGACGCGCACCAGCTCGCCGGCGGCGCCGTCGATGTCGATGTCGACCGTCTGCCCCGGGCCGATGAGGACGGTCAGCGGCGCGGCGGAGAAATCGATGACGCGGTCGTTGGCGCGGCTGGCCTGGTTCAGCTCGACGCTCAGGTTGCGGATGGTCGGCAGCAGGTCGGACAGGCCGACGAAACCGGCCGATGTCGCGTTGGCCTGCAGCGCCGTCCACTTGCGGCCCGGTTCGGCCTGCGAGGTGACGAGGGCCAGCGCGAGGTCGATGCCGGCGATCCGCAGACCGGCCGCGTCCGCGGTGCCGCCGTTGACACCGGCGAAGACGGTCACGTTGTCCATGCCGAAGGTCAGCACGTCGACCGCCAGGCTCTGCGCCGGCAACGTGCGCGTGGCGGCCAGCGTGACCGTCGTGCTGCGCTTCTCGACCGCGAAGCCGCCGGTGACCTGCACGAAGCCGAAGGCGTCCAGCGTCAGGTTGCCGGTGGCCGTGAGCATGGCGCCGTTGGCGCCCGGCATGTCGAAGGCGATGCCGCTGGACGGGCCGGTGGCGACGGTCATGGCCGTGGCGCCGGCGGCGTAGTCCACCACCGCCGCCTTGGCACCGGCCGGCACGACCTGGGAGGCGCGGTTGATCTGCACCTTGATGTCGTTGGCCTGCAGCGTCAGACCCTCGGGCATGCCGACGAGGGCGACCTGCTGGGCGGTGGCTTCCAGCGACGTCCACTTGCGCGGCGTGCCGACGACGCCGCCATTGCCTGCCACTTCGCTGACGAGGGCCAGGCCGAAATTGGCACCGGTCAGCTCCAGGCCGACCTGGTCGGCCGTGCCGCCGTTGATGCCGGCGAAGGCGCGCACATTGCTCGCGCCGATGGTCAGCAGGCGGGCGTTGACGGTCGTCGGCGCGGCCGTCTGCACGCCCTGCGCATTGGTGGCGGCAGACAGCGTGACGGCCTGGTCGCGCTGCTCGATGGCGAAGCCGCCCGTCACCTGGAAGAAGCCGAAGGCGTTGAGCGTCAGCGTGCCGGCGGCCTTGAGGATCTTGCCCTCGCTGCCGGCCATGTCCAGCGTCAGCGTGTTGCCCGGGCCGGTGGCCACGACGAGGTTCTACGCCGCGTAGTCGACGACCTTGTCGTTCAGCGCCTTGGCCTGGTTGATGCGCAGCGACAGGTCGCTGCCGGTCAGCGTCAGGCCCTCGATGCCGACGAGGCCGACGCTGCCGGCGCGCAGCTGGACCAGCCTGCAGGCCAGCGCGAATTCAAGATTCGTCAGCGCCAGGCCGACCTTGTCCGGCGAGTTGCCATTGACG
>SEEY01000800.1 GCA_004211235.1 Rubrivivax sp. | reverse complement strand
CCGGTGAATACATCGTCTTCGAGCGCGCAACCGGCGGCAACGAGGTCGCGCAGATCTACCGCCTGCCGCTGACCCCGGCAGGTTCGCAGCCGGTGCTGCTGACCAGCCCCGACGAGCGCCACAGCATCAACACCTGGCTGCGCAAGAGCGGCCAACTCGTCTACTCCGCCCTGCCCATCGACCGCACGGCCCAGGGCGGCACACGCACCCGGATCACGACGACTTTCTGGGTGATGGACCCCGCCAAGCCCGAAGGCCGCCGCAAGCTGGCCGAACTGGAGGGCGGCGGCTGGTCCGCCGGCCGGCCCTCGCCCGACGAGCGCACGTTGTCGCTGACCCGCTACCTGTCGGCCAATGAGTCGCAGGTCTGGCTGATGGACGTGGCCAGCGGCGCCGTGCGGCAGGTCGCACCGGCGGCCGGCAGCCAGGAGGCGAAGGCCGCCTACTCGCCGGCAGGCTGGTCGGCGGACGGCCGCTCGCTGTGGCTCGCCAGCGACCGCGCGGGCGAGTTCCGCGAGCTGATGACGCTGGACCTCGCCAGCGGCGCCATCGCCCGCGTCAGCAGCCACATTCCGTGGGACGTCAGCGGCGTGACGCTGACCGAGGACGGCACCAAGCTCACGGCGCAATTCAACGTCGACGGCCGTGACGAGCTGCACTTCTTCGATGCCCGCACGGCCAAGGAAGTCCCGGCACCCGCCGCGCTGCCCGCCGGCAACATCGGCTCGGCCTCGTATCACCGCGCCCGCAGCGAGCTGGCGTTCTCGGTCAGCAATGCCCAGGGCCCGAGCCAGATCTACTCGCTCGGCACCGACGGCAAGGTTCAGCAGTGGACACGCTCGGCTGCAGCGGCCGGCATGGACACGACCGGCTTCAGCGAGCAGAAGATCGTGCGCTGGAAGAGCTTCGACGGCGCGTCGATCTCCGGCCTGCTGACCGCTCCGCCAAAGAAGTTTGCCGGCAAGCGCCCGGTGCTGATCTCCATCCACGGCGGCCCCGAGGGCCAGGCCAGCGTCGGCTTCCTCGGCCGCAACGCCTACTTCGTGCAGGAGCTGGGCATGGCGCTCATCCAGCCGAACGTGCGCGGCTCCAGCGGCTACGGCAAGAGCTTCCTGGCCATGGACAACGGCTTCAAGCGCGAGGACTCGGTCAAGGACATCGGCGCGCTGCTGGACTGGATCGCCACCCAGCCCGACCTCGATGCCTCACGCGTGCTCGTCACCGGCGGCAGCTATGGCGGCTACATGACGCTGGCCGTGTCGACGAACTACGCCGACCGCATCGCCGGCGCCATCGACGTGGTCGGCATCTCGCACTTCGTCACCTTCCTGAACAACACGGAGAGCTACCGCCGCGACCTGCGCCGCGTCGAATATGGCGACGAACGCGACCCGGCGATGAAGGCGCACCTGGAGAAGATTTCGCCACTGACCAACGTCGCGAAGATCAAGAAGCCGCTGTTCGTCGTGCAGGGCAAGAACGACCCCCGCGTGCCCTACACCGAGGCCGAGCAGATCGTCGCCAAGGTGCGCGAGAGCGGCACGCCGGTCTGGTACTTGCGCGCCGAGAACGAGGGCCACGGCTTCCAGAAGAAGGAGAACCAGGACTTCCAGTTCTACGCCACGGTGCTGTTCATGCAGCAGACGGTATTGAAGTAGCCCGGCCGTAGCGCACGGGAGAAGGCCAGGTGCCGGCGGCGGGCACCTGGCCTTTTTTCTGCCCGCTCCACAGCCTTGCGGTGATCCAGCCGCCATGGCCCACGACCAGCGCGCACGGCGCCTGCCAGCCGCCCGCGCGGGCGAGCAAGGCCTGCACGGATTCGCCGCCGTCGAAAGCGAAGCCTTCGAAGTCCGCCATCCAGCGGTCGAACTCGCCGAGCGCGGTGGTCGTGGGCCATGGCGGCTGGATCACCGCAAGGCTGTGGAGCGGGCAGAAAAAAGGCCAGGTGCCCGCCGCCGGCAC
>SEEY01000799.1 GCA_004211235.1 Rubrivivax sp. | reverse complement strand
GGCGCATACCCCTCGCTGGCGGCGTACTGCAGCGCCTCACGCGGCGTGTCGGTCAGCACGCGGTCGCAGGCCGCCTTCAACGCATCGACGGGAAAGGTGTCCGCGCTCGGCAGGCCGCCGGCCATGGACAGCACGCCCGGCTTTTCGGTGACCTTGAGGATCTCGCGAATGATGGACGGGTTCATGCGCGCGGCGCGGCGCGCCTGGGTCCAGACGGTGGTCATGGCAGTGGTTGCGTGGGTTTTCAAAGGGGTCAGCCTAGCATCCAGTCAACCGCGGCGCGTGCCTGCAAGTCGGTGGAATCGAACAGTGGCAGCGCGGCCGGCGAGCCGGCGGGCAGCAGCAGCCCGAGCTCGGTACAGCCCAGCACGGCCGCCTGGGCGCCGCGGTCCGCCAGCGCCGCGACCTGGCCGCGCAAGGCCTCGCGCGACGACGGCTCGAAACGGCCGCGGCACAGCTCGTCAAAGATCAGCCGGTGAACCTCGGCGCGGCCGGCCTCGTCCGGCACGACAGTCTCGATGCCGAAGCGCTCCCACAGCCGGTCGCGGTAGAAGCCGTGCTCCATCGTGAAGCGGGTGGCCAGCAGGCCGATGCGGCGCACGCGGGCGGCGCTCAGCGCCTCGCCGGTCGCGTCGACGATGTGCAGGACCGGCAGGCCGGCGCTGCGCTCGATCTCGGTGGCCACGAGGTGCATGGTGTTGGTCGCGATCAGCAGGGCCTGCGCACCGGCGTGGCGCAGGCCCTCGCCGGCAGCACCGAGCAGGGCCGCGGCATCGGCCCATGCGCCGGCCTTCTGCATCTCGGCGATTTCCGCAAAGTCCACGCTGTGGATCAGCAGCCTGGCGCTGTGCAGCCCCCCTAGCCGGGCGGCAACACCGCGGTTGATCAGCGCGTACAGCGACTGGGTGGACTCCCAGCTCATGCCGCCGAGGATGCCCAGCGTCTTCATGCCGACTGCCCCAGCGGCAGCAGCCAGCCGATGACCGGCCGCGGTCGGGCCGCGCGCCGCGCCGGCGCCGGCTGCAGCAGCTGGAAGGTGGCCTCGGGCCAGGCTTCGACGACGGCTTCGTGGCCGGCCTCCAGCGTCAGCCCTTCGCCAGCGGCGAGCCAGTGGTCACCCGCCTGGCCGGACACCGTCAGCCACAGCCGCCCACTCGTCACGACAAGGCGGCGCGGGGCACGGACGGCGCGCAGGGTCAACGCCTGCGAGGCCTCCAGCCGGGTGGTGAATGGATCGCTCATGGCAGCCTCCTTCAGTGAACGGGTTGCCGCTTGCCGAACCACACGACGGCGATCACGGCGGCGGCGAAGACGACGGTCATGGCATCCAGGCGCTCGCCCAGCAGGGGCACGGCCAGCAGCATCGACAGGAAAGGTTGCAGCACCTGCACCTGGCTCACGCGCAGCGTGCCGCCCAGCGCCAGGCCGCGATACCAGGCGAAGAAGCCGATCCACATCGAGAACAGCGACACGTAGGCAAAGCCGAGCCAGGCGGCAGGCGCCACCGGGGCGGAGGGGCGGCTGGCCAGCGCCAGCGGCAGCGTGATGGGCAGGCTCAGCACCAGCACCCAGCAGATCACCTGCTCCGCACTCATCCGCGCCGACAGCCTTGCGCCACTGACATAACCCGCCGACGCGCTGACCACCGCGCCCAGCAGCAAGCCGTCCGCCATCTCCAGGCCGCCTGCCCCGCGCCAGGCCGCGAACCCGACGACCAGCGCCAGCCCTGCCAGCGCAAAGGCCCAGAAGCCGCGGCTGGGCCGCTGCCGCAACGCCAGCGCGGCGATGACGGCCGTCGCCAGGGGCAGCACGCCCGACACGACAGCCGCGTGGACGGCATCGACATGCCGCACGGCAAACCCCGACAGCAGCGGCCAACATCGGGTCGAGCTGCGGCGCCTCGGCGCTGCCGCCGGCCAGCCGCGTCATCGGCAGGCTGAGCGCGAACATGACGACACCGGCCAGGCCGAGCAGCAGGCCGCGCCGGGCGTCGGACAGCGACGTCGTGGAGATGGCGGCGGTGGAGATGGCTGATGACCCTTGCATGGGCTCAGTCTAGGCACAGCGATAGATACAGACCCAGTACAGTCAGCAGGTCATTGAACGAATCTGTACTGCCATGCCCACCGGTACACCCCCACCGCTGCTGCGCAGCGCCGCGCAACCGCTGGCCGGTCAGCTGGCCGAGCGCTTCGCCCAGCGCATCCATGAGCGCCTGCTGCTGCCCGGCGCGCGCCTGCCTTCCGTGCGCGACTGCGCGCGCCAGCATGGCGTGAGCCCGCACACCGTCGTCGCGGCGTATGACCAGCTGCAGGCCGCCGGCTTGCTGGAAGCGCGCCGGCAACGCGGCTTCTTCGTGCGCGACACGCGGCCCGCCGCCGCCGCACGCGCGGCCCGCCCAGCCACTGCCGCCGGGCCGCGCCAGGCGCCGATGGATGCGACGGCGCTGATCCGCGGCATGTTCGAGGCAGACGCCGCGCGCTCGCCCGGCCTGGGCACGCTGCCCGGCGACTGGCTGGACCCGACGCTGCTGCAGTCGGCGCTGCGGCGCCTGCATGGCGAACACGCGCTGCAGGTCAGCTACGGCGACCCGAGCGGCGACCCGCGGCTGCGCGCGGCGCTGAGCCAGCGCCTGGCCGATCTCGGCATCCACGCCAGCCCGGCGCAGATCCTGACGACGAACGGCGCGACGCACGCGCTGGACCTGCTGATCCGCACGCAGTTGCAGCCGGGCGACGCGGTGCTGGTGGACGACCCCGGCTGGGCCATCATCTTTGCGCGGCTGACCCAGGCCGGCATCCGCCTGCTGCCCGTGCCGCGCGGCGCCCAGGGGCCGGACCTGGCCGTGCTCGCCGCCCTGGCCAGGGAACACGCGCCACGCGCCTACCTGACCGTGCCGGTGCTGCACAACCCGACCGGCCACAGCCTGGACCTGGCCACCGCGCACCAGCTGCTGCGCCTGGCGGACGAGCATGACTTCTTCATCGTCGAGGACGACAGCTACGGTTTCCTCGCCCCCGAGCACCTGCCGCGGCTGGCAGCGCTGGACGGCCTGCGCCGCGTCGTCTACGTCAGCGGCTTCTCCAAGGTGCTGACGCCCGCGTGGCGCGTCGGCTACCTGGCCGCCGCACCCGAGAAGCTGGCCGCGCTGACCGACGTGAAGCTGCTCGACGGCCTGACCAGCTCGCCCGTGCTTGAACGCGCCGTGGCGCTGTGCCTGGAGCAGGGCCGGCTGCGCCGCCACGCGCAGCGCCTGCGCGAGCGCCTGGCCACGGCGCGCCAACGCATCTCCGCGCTGGCCGCCCGCCAGGGCTTCACCTGGGCGGCGCCGCCGGACGGGCTGTTCGGCTGGCTGGACGTCGGCGTCGACACCGAGCGCCTGGCCCAGCCGCTGCTGGACGCCGGCTGGCTGATCGCGCCAGGCAACCTCTTCAGCGCCACTCGCCGCCCCGGTTCGCTGATGCGCATCAACATGGCCACGTCGCAGGACCCAGCCTTCTGGCGCACCCTGCGCGCGGCCGTGGACGACATCCGGGGGCGCGCAGCGACTCCCTAACTTTTTCTGGTCGACCCTCTGGCGCGCCCGGGGCGGCAGGCGTCCACTCGCGCTGGGCGCCAGGCCCGGGGAGACGAGCGATGCAAAAGCACAGAAGCCGCCTGAGTCACTTCATCGTGGGTCTCGGCATGGTCGTGGCGGCCGTCTCGGCCAGCGCCGACTTCGCCGGAGACATCACCGTCAGGCTGCTCGCGCCGGGCGGCACGATGCAGGATGCCGCGCCCGTATCGCTGACGCAGACGGT
>SEEY01000116.1 GCA_004211235.1 Rubrivivax sp. | reverse complement strand
CTTCGAAGTGGACGCCGGCGGCGCCTGCCTCGATCATGGCCTTCATCAACTCGAAGGCGTTGAGCACGCCGCCGAAGCCGGCTTCCGCATCGGCAACGATGGGGGCGAAGTAGTCGATGTCATCCTTGCCCTCGCTCCACTGGATTTCGTCGGCGCGCTTGAAGGTTGCGTTGATCTTCTTGACGACCTTGGGCACCGAGTCCACCGAGTACAGCGACTGGTCGGGATACATCTCGCCATTGCTGTTGGCGTCGCCCGCCACCTGCCAGCCGGACAGGTAGATGGCCTTCAGGCCGGCTTTGACCTGCTGCATCGCCTGGTTGCCGGTCAGCGCGCCCAACGCGTTGACGAAGGGCTCGGTGTTGACAAGGCCCCAGAGCTTTTCCGCGCCCTGCTTGGCCAGCGTGTGCTCGATCTGCACGGAACCGCGCAGGCGGACGACGTCGGCGGCGCTGTAGCCGCGCTTGATGCCTTTCCAGCGCGGGTTCTCGGCCCAGTCCTTTTCGAGGGCGGCGATCTGTTGGTCACGGGTCTGGCGGGTCATGGAAGCTCCTTGCAAAACATTGGAAACCGATGACGCAAGACTATTCGCCCGGGCAGCTCTGTGGCTCACCTTAGTCTTGTACAAGACAAAAAACTTTCCCCTTTAATAACAAGCACTTGTGCTTAAAATTTCAAACTGCAAAACGACATTCACCATAATGAGAAAAAATGCGGCGGCGCAGCACGGCGGCATTTCATCATCTGAAAGGTGACTTTCGAATCGTGAGAGAGCGCCACTTGAGAATCACGGCCATGACAGTCCTGTTGACGCCCCGCCTGCGGCTGGAACCGCTTGAAGACCGGCACCTGGAAGCCTTGAACCGCATCAACCGCGACCCGGCGGTCATGCGCTTCATCACCGGTCGGCCGGACACGCTGGAAGACACGCAATCGATGATCGATCGCGTGAAGTCGCGCTGGGCCGAATTCGGCTACTCATGGTGGGGCTTCGTCCGGTTGGAAGATGCCGAGCTGATCGGCACCGGCTGCATCCAGCATCTCAATCGCGACCCCGCGGGACCGCTCGAAACCGGCTGGCGCCTGCGCCAGGACGCCTGGGGCCGGGGCTATGCCAGCGAGGCGGCACGGCACATGGTGGGCTGGGCCTTTGCGACGCTTGCGCCCGAGCGCGTCTGTGCCGTCTGCCAGCCCGAGAACAAGCCCTCCTCCGCCGTCATGGAGAAGCTTGGCATGACCTTCACCGGCCTGGGCCGCTGGTACGACATGGACTGCCGACGCTACGACATCACCGCAGCACAATGGGCCGCCAGCGATGCCAGGAAGCGCTACGACGCTGAGGCATAGTTCAAACTTTTTACCGATCCGGAGGACAGCATGGCCAACACCGAACAACGCGGCAACAAGATGGCGAAGAAGCCGAAGAAGGACAGCGGCCCCGTCAAGACGGCAGGCGGCTCGGACCGGCCGGTCGCCCCCATGACGGCCGTCCTGCCCAAGGGCAAGGAAGCCAAGCTGAAGAGCAAGTAAACAAACCACGCGGCCCGGCCGGGGGGGCCGGCCGCGAGCCTTAGAGGCCGCCGATGAAGTAGCGCTTCAAGCCGGCCAGCACCATCTCCACGGCGATGGCCGTCAGCACCAGGCCCATCAGCTTTTCGATGGCCGAGACGACCGAATCGCCGAGCAGCTTGCGGATGCGGTCGGCCAGCACGAGCACCAGCCCTGACACGAGCAGCGCAGCGCTGAGGGCGCCGATCCATTCGTAGATGCGGTCCGGCTGGCGGGATGCCAGCAAGAGCACCGTGGCCATGGCCGACGGGCCGGCCAGCAGCGGCACGGCGAGCGGAAAGATCAGCGGTTCGCGGCCCGGCTCCAGCCCGTAGGCCGACTCGCCCGAACCGCCGAAGATCATGCGGATCGCGATGATCATCAGGATCACGCCGCCCGCCACCTCCAGCGAACGCTCCGACAGGTGCATGACCTGCAGGAAGCCCTCGCCGAGGAACATGAAGGCGAACAGCACGCAAAAGGCGATGCCGACCTCGCGCATCGCCACGCGCGTGCGGCGCTCCTTGGGCACCGCCCGCATGATGGGGATGAAGACGGGCAGACTGCCGAGCGGGTCGAGCACCAGCAGCAGCAGGATCAGGGCGGAAAGGAAGCTGTGGTCCATCCGCCCGATTCTCAGTGACCCGTCAGAACCGGTAGTGCGCCCGCGCGTAGTAGGACGCGCCATTCAGGCCGAACTGCACGCTGTCGTAGTAGAAGCCGTTGTCGGTCTCGTACGGATCCTGGCGGGTCGGCTTGACATTGAAGACGTTGTTGCCGCCGATGCTCAGCTTGAGCGCCGGCGTGGCCTGCCAGGAGGCGCCCAGGTCCATCGACGTCTTGGGCTTGTACTTCAGGTAGACGCCGTCGGTGAAGGCTCCCTGCGTCTGCTTGCCGAAGTGGATGATCTTGGCCTCGCCGCTCCAGGCGCCCTGGCTGTACTCGAAGCCCAGCGTGCCCTTGGCGCGCGGGCCGGCTTCCTCGATGAATAGGCGCTCGCGCGTCGACAGCAGCACGTCCTCGAAACCCTGCAGCATGGCCGGCGCGTGCACGGCCGTCACGGTCGTGCGGCTGATGTTGAGCGCCAGGAAGGTGCTGAGCTGGCCGGCGCCGAGCTTGTTGCGGGTGGACGCGGTCAGGTCCAGGCCGCGGGTGCGCGTGTTGACCGAGTTGACGAAGAACTGCGCCTGGCCCACGCCCAGGCCTTGCAGGATGGTGCCGAGGGCCGGGTAGTTGTCGGCATCAAAACGGCCCGACAGCACGATGCGGTCACGGATGTTGATCTGGTACAGGTCGGCCGTGATGGCCGTGTCGGCGCTCGGCTTGAGGGTGAAGCCGATGCTGAGGTTCTTGGACTTCTCCTGCTTCAGCGACGGCACGCCGGCCGCATTGGTGATGGCGCTGCCGTTCGGCGCGAGCACGACGTCCAGCGGCTGCTGGTTGATGAAGTCGGTGAACGTAGACGAGAAATAGAGCTGCTGCAGGCTCGGCGCACGGAAGCCCGTGCTGGCGGCGCCGCGCAGCAGGAAGGCCTTGCTGAACCGGTAGCTGCCGGCAAGCTTGGCCGTCGTGGCGGAGCCGAAATCGCTGTAGTGCTCGGCGCGCACGGCGGCGTCGACGGTCAGTTCGGGCGTCAGCATGGCTTCCCAGTCGGCGTAGAGCGCCTGGCTGCTGCGGCTGCGGTTCGTCGCATCCGACGGGAAGAAGCCCGGGAAACCCTGGCTGCCGGCGTTGCCTCCGAAGCCGACGCCATCGGCGTCGATGTAAGAGCCCGGCTCGCCGGCGACGATGTTGTATTTCTCCTTGCGGTACTCGGCTCCGAAGGCGAGGTTGCTGCCGCCGAGCAGCTCGGGGAAGTAGCGGCTGACGTCGAAGTTCGTCGTCGCCTGGCTGAAGCCGAAGCCACCGGCATCGAAGCTCGTCGGGCTGATGCCTTTGCCGCCGGCCAGCAGATCCTTGTTGGCGATGGACGCATTCAGCGTGTTGCTGATGTTGTAGCGCATCTTGTTGGAGCCATAGGTCTGCGACAGGTCGGTGTCCCAGCCCCCGAAGGCCGACTTCCAGCCGACGATGAGGTAACGATCCTGCACGTCGCCATTGATGTAGGGCACGAAGCCGTTGGGGTACATCGCGGCCGAGTTGCGGGTCGGGATGTCGCCATCGCCATCGCGCGCCCAGGCGCCGGAGGACGCGTCGCGGTCCTGCGCGCCGGCCGTCAGGTAGAACTTGTCGTTGCCGGCCAGCGGGAACTCGCCGTTCAGGTACACCGTCTTGTTCTTCACGGCCGTGTCGCCGATGGTGCGCAGGTCGCCGGGGTCGGCGCGGTTGGAGCGGCCGCGGTCCTGCCATTCGCCGGTGATGCCGAGCGAGCCGCCGCCCAGCTTGATGCCGCAATAGGCCGAGGCGAGGTAGTTCTTGCCGTCGCCGGCCGAGTACTGGCCGAAGCCGGCCACCGCCTCGCAGCCGGCCTTCTTCTTCAGCTGGATGTTGAGCACGCCGGCAATGGCGTCCGAGCCGTACTGGGCCGCAGCGCCGTCGCGCAGCACCTGCACGTTGTCGATGGCCAGCAGCGGCAGGGAGTTCATGTCCGTGCCCGTCGAACCGCGGTTGCGTGCGCCGAACAGGTTGACCAGGGCCACCGTGTGGCGGCGCTTGCCGTTGACGAGCACGAGCGTCTGGTCAGACCCGAGGCCGCGCAGCGAGGCCGAGTCGATCAGGTCGGCACCGTCCGCGCCGGTCTGGCGCGTCGAGTTGAAGGACGGTGACAGGTATTGCAGCGTCTGCGCCAGGTCGAACTGGCCGCCGCCCTCGGTGACCTTGCTCATCGAGTAGATGTCGACCGGCACCAGCGTGTCGGTGCTGGATGCAGCGGGCAATGTCTTGCGCGAGCCGACGACGCTGACGCGTTCGAGGCTGGTGGCTTCCTGGGCCTGGGTGACGGCGGTGCTGAAGAGGCTGAGGGCGGCAAGAGCGGTCGGCAGCAGGCGGGTGGCTTGCATGGGGTTCCTTGGTGAGGTGTGATGGCGGCGCAGTGTGCTCGCGGCGAGCTGGCCGCGCAGCCGGTTTGTTGCGGGCTGGCGACGGGATTGAAACCAACGAAACGAACGTAGCCGCGAAGCAACCTGCTTCGCGAGAAACGTGCCCGGCGAGTGCCGGCTATCCCCGCGGATGGTGCTCGGCGTGCAGCGCTTTCAGGCGCTCCCGCGCCACATGGGTGTAGATCTGCGTCGTCGACAGGTCGGCATGCCCCAAAAGCAGCTGCACCGCGCGCAGGTCCGCACCATGGTTGAGCAGATGCGTGGCGAAGGCATGACGCAGCGTGTGCGGAGACAGCGGCACCGTGATGCCCGCAGCCAGCGCATGCCGCTTGATCAACGTCCAGAACATCTGCCGCGTCATGCCGGCGCCACGGGCGGTGACGAACAGGTCGTCGCTGCTCTGCCCGGCCAGGATTTCGGGCCGCGCCTCGCGCAGGTAGCGCGCCATCCAGTCCCGCGCATGCTCGCCGAACGGCACGAGGCGGGCCTTGCTGCCCTTGCCGGTGACATGCAGCACCGCATCCTTGAAAGCGACGTGGGCGCTCTTCAGCGTGACGAGTTCGCTGACGCGCAGGCCGCTGGCGTACATCAGCTCCAGCATCGCCCGGTCGCGCAGGCCCAGGGCAGTGTCCACGTTGGGCGCGTTCAGCAGCATGCCGACCTGCGCCTCGCTGAGCAGCTTGGGCACGCGCAGCGGCTGCTTCGCGGCACCGAGCTTGAGCGTCGGGTCGGCCGAGATGCGGCCCTCTCGCAGCGCCCAGCGGAAGTAGCGCTTGAAGACCGACAGGCGCCGGTTCGCGCTGGTCGCCTTGGCTGCCGGCCTGGCGACGGCGTACTCGAACAGCTTGCCTTCCGTACAAGCGTCCAGCAGCGTCGGCGACAGCCAGCGGGCCAGCGCAGTCAGGTCCCGCCGGTAGGCCGCCTGCGTGTTGGCGCTCAGGCCGTCTTCCAGCCAGAGCGCCTCGATGAACGACTCGATTGCAGGATCCGCAGCCCTATCGGCCATGGCGCATGCGGTGTTCGGGTCGAGCGCCGGGCTGCCATGGGCCAGAGGCCCATGGCCTGTCGTAGGCACAAGCAGTCCGCAGGGACTGCTCGTGTCCGACTCCAGTTCGCCAAGCCGGCCCACCATGGCGATGTGCTTGCGGCTCAACGCCGCAAGCATCGCCGCCGCCCCGGGGGGGCGGCTGGACTCGTCCGCGTTCAGCGGCCCGAGACCGGACGAGCGGCTCCGTGTCAGTCAAGCTTCAGCTTTTGAGCCGCGACGACTTTCTTGTAGACCTCGAACTCGGCCGCGATCTGCGCTGCGAACTCGGCCGGCGAGTTGGCGACGATGATGGCGCCGGTGTCCTCGATGCGCTTTTTCACGTCGGGCAACTCCACCGCCTTCTTCATCGCCGCATGCACCTTGTCGATGACGTCCTTGGGCAGGCCCTTGGGGCCCTGGATGCCGTAGTAAGCCATGCGGTTGACGGGCTCCAGGCCCACTTCCTTGAAAGTGGGCACGTTGGGCAGCGCGGCCACACGGGTCGGCGCGGCGACAACGATGGGGATCAGGCGGCCGTCCTTGATGAAGGGCAGCGCCGACGGGAGGTTGTCGAAGATCATCGGCACCTGGCCGGCCACCGTGTCGTTCAGCGCCGGGCCGGCGCCGCGGTAGGGAATGTGCAGCACGAAGACGCCGGCGAGCGTCTTGTAGAGCTCCATCTGCAGATGGCCGATGCCGCCGGTGCCGGATGTCGCGTAGCTGTGCTTGGCGGGGTTCTTCTTCAGCTCGGCGACGAAGGCCTTGTAGTCGCGCGCCGGGAAGCTCGGGTGCACGGCGATGACGTTGGGCGTCGCCGCGACGTTGATGATCGGCGAGAAGTCGGTCAGCGGGTTGTAGGCGATCTTGGGGTTGATGGCGGGGTTGGCCGCCGTCGTCGAGACGGTGGCCACGCCGAGCGTGTAGCCGTCCGGCGCCGAGCGCACGATCTCGGTCGCGCCCACGGTGCCGCCGCCGCCGGCCTTGTTGTCCACCACCATGGTCTGGCCCAGCAGCGTGGGCATGCGCTCCGAGACGATGCGGGCAATGATGTCGGTGGTGCCGCCCGGCGCGAACGGCACGATCAGGCGGATGGTCTTGCCTGGATAGGTGTCGGCCCACGCAAGGTGGCCGAGGGGACCGAGGCCGCCCAACGCGGCGACTTGGAGGATGGAACGGCGTTGCATGCTGTCTCCTTGTTTTGATAGGCGGCCGGATGCTAGCCCGCCTGGCCCAGCAGCCCCGCGCGCAGCTTCGCATCGCTGTTGTTGTCGCCCAGGAACACCTTCAGGAAGGCGCTGTAGAAATCCTGCCCCTCGATGGGCTTGCCCCAGACCTTGCCGTTGACCGTGAGCACGGTGCCGCCCTGGGCGGGCAGGTAGTCGATGACCAGGATGTCGCCCTTCTTCACACGGCCCACCTCGGCAATCGCCGTGTTGAACTGCTTCACGCGCTCGGCCACGGCGGCCTTCTCGGCCTCGGTGCTGTTGCGGTTCACGCCCTTGCTGATGGCCTTGACGAACTCCTGCGTCGACACGTCCTTGACCAGCGGGATGACGATGCGCAGCTCCAGCCGCTTGGGCCCAACCTGCGCGTAGATCGCCTCGGGCGTGCTGGCCTTCTGCGGCAGGTAGAGCGCGGCCAGGTAGGCCGAATAGCGCATGACGAACACCTTGGCCCCGACGCCGTTCAGCTGCAGCGTGGCGCCGCCAGACTGCACCGTGTCCGGGAAGTCCTGGCCTTCGAAGCGAACGGCCTGAGCCGGCAGGGACACGGCGGCGGCCAGAGCCAGGACGGCGGCGTGGCGGCGGATCGACAGACTCATGCAGGAGCTCCAACGGAAGACGTTCCAGACGATAACGGTCGGGGCGGCTGCGGCGCCGACAAGGCCCAGGCGATGTGCTCGGCCACCAGCGCCTCCGCGCCCTCCCCGGCCCGCTCCAACGCGGCCCGCAGGTGGGGGTCGTCACGCTGGCGCAGCGCGTTGCCTGCAGCCACCGCCAGGTTGCGACGCCAGCGTGCAAAGCCGATGCGGCGGATGGCGGACCCTTCCGTGCGGCGCAGGAACTCGGCTTCGTCCCAGGCGAGCAGGCTGGCAATCGGCGTGCCCGCCATGCCGGGGCGAACGTCGAAATCGGCCAGCACCGCCGGCTGCGCGAATTTGTTCCACGGGCAGGCCAGCTGGCAGTCGTCACAACCGTAGATGCGGTTGCCGATCAACGGCCGCAGTTCCTCGGGGATGGGCCCGTCATGCTCGATGGTGAGGTAAGAGATGCAGCGCCGCGCATCGACGCGGTAGGGCGCGGTGATCGCCGCCGTGGGGCACACGTCGATGCAGGCGCAGCATTCGCCGCAGTGCGCGCTGACGGCCTCCGTCAGCGGCAGCGCCAGGTCGATGAACAGCTCGCCGAGGAAGAACATCGAGCCGGCGTCCCGGTGCAGCGTCAAGGTGTGCTTGCCGCGCCAGCCGAGGCCAGAGCGGGCAGCCAGTTCCACCTCCAGCACGGGCGCCGAGTCGGTGAACACGCGGTAGCCGAGCGGGCCGACCTCTTCGGCGAGTCTTTCGGCCAGCTTCTGCAGCCGGTTGCGCAGCACCTTGTGATAGTCGCGGCCGCGGGCATAGATCGAGATCTGCGCCTGCTCCGGCGTGGCCAGGCCCGCCCATTCGACGGCCTGCCAACCCGGCTCGGTGCCCTGCGGCAGGTAGTCCATGCGCGCGGTGACCACGCGCAGCGTGCCCGGCACCAGCTCCGCCGGCCGGGCCCGCTTCATGCCGTGCGTGGCCATGTAATGCATGCGGCCGTGGTGGCCGGCGTCCAGCCAGGCCTGCAGGCCGGGCTCGGCACTGCTGAGGTCCACATCAGCCACGGCGATCTGTGAAAATCCCAGCTCATGCGCCCAGCCGCGCAAACTGATCAACAGTGCGGCGGCATCGACAGTGGACGGGACCTCTTGCATTTGCCTGCGATTTTAGAAACCCAGTTGCACTGGCCTGACGAAGCGGCGGCACAGGCGTCCGCCGACCGGCTGGCGGCGGCCTTGCTTCCCTCCCCCAATGCGTTGATCGAGCTGCACGGCCCCCTGGGCGCTGGCAAGACGACCTTCACGCGGCTGCTGCTGCGGGCGCTGGGTGTGGCGGGCCGCATCAAGAGCCCCAGCTATGCCGTCATGGAGAGCTACGAACTGCCCGGCGGTGCCACCGCGAGCCACTTCGACTTCTACCGCTTCGGCGACCCGCGCGAGTGGGAAGACGCCGGCTTTCGCGACGTCTTCGCCGCTCCCGGCCTGAAGGTGTGCGAGTGGCCCGAGAAGGCCGCCGGCCAGCTGCCGGCGGCCGACCTGCAGCTCTTCATCGAGCTGATGCCCGACGACAGCCGCCGCGTGCGGGCCGTCGGGGCGCCGCGGGTGGTGCCGCATGTGGCGGGACGGCCGCCGTGGGCGGGCGCTCGATCTTCTGGATCAGCTCCTCCAGCGCATCGTTGACGGCGCTGGCGGCGGCCTCGGCACGGCGG
>SEEY01000115.1 GCA_004211235.1 Rubrivivax sp. | reverse complement strand
GCATCGCCGTCCGCCCCCGCCGCAAGGGCATTTACGCGCTGCCCAATGCCATCACGCTGGCCGCGTTGTTCAGTGCCTTCTATGCCATCGTGATGGCCATGAACGGCCGCTTCGAGGTGGCCTGCGTGGCCATCTTCGCCGCGGCCATCCTGGACAGCATGGACGGCCGCGTCGCGCGCATGACCAACACCCAGTCGGCCTTCGGCGAGCAGATGGACAGCCTGTCCGACATGGTCGCCTTCGGCGCCGCGCCGGCCCTCATCGTCTACATGTGGGCGCTCAAGGACATGGGCAAGCCAGGCTGGATCCCGGCCTTCGTCTACATCGCGGGCGCCGCGCTCAGGCTGGCGCGCTTCAACGTCAACATCGGCGTCGTCGACAAGCGCTACTTCCAGGGCCTGCCCAGCCCGGCCGCTGCGGCCATGGTCATCGGCCTGATCTGGGCGGTCGTCGATCAGAAGGATTACATCGGCGTGGCCAAGGGCAGCTGGGAGACCTGGGTAGCCTACGGCATCACGCTGTTCGCCGGCCTTTCCATGGTGACGAACGCGCCCTTCTACAGCTTCAAAGTCTTCGACCGCCGGCGCAGCGTGCCCTTCATCGTGCTGGTGCTGATCATGCTGGCCATCGGCCTGGCGGCGCTGGATCCGTCCCGCGTGCTCTTCGGCGTCTTCTGCGTGTATGGCCTGTCGGGCTACGCGATCTACGGGTGGCGCAAGTACAAGGGCAAGCCCGTCAGCGTGATCTCCACGAGCACCGACGAGCCCGATGAACGCGGCTTGCACCAGTAGCCTTCTGTGCTAGATTTCGCCCCTATGAATTTCGCGACCGGCCTGCTGCTACTAGCCCTAGAGGAACCACGGGTTCGCTAGTCAGTCACGCCTTCGCACTTCTGACCCCAACGGCCCGTATGCAACCGCAGCGGGCCGTTCGTGTTTTCAAAGGCTGCCGGTTGCGCCACCCCACTGACGGATGGAAACCATGTTGAAGCAACCGCAGCAAAAGTACCGCGCCTTTGCCCCCATCGCCTTGCCGGACCGTACCTGGCCCGACGCTGTGCTGACCCGTGCACCGATCTGGCTGAGCACCGACCTGCGCGACGGCAACCAGTCGCTGATCGAGCCGATGGACATCGCCCGCAAGCTGCGCATGTTCCAGCAACTGGTGAAGATCGGCTTCAAGGAGATCGAGGTCGGCTTCCCGTCGGCATCGCAGACGGAGTTCGACTTCATCCGCCTGCTCATCGACGGCGGACACATCCCCGACGACGTCACCATCCAGGTGCTGACGCAGGCGCGTAACCACCTGATCGAGCGCACCTTCGAGTCGCTGGCCGGCGTGCCGCGCGCCATCGTCCACGTCTACAACGCCATCGCGCCGGTCATGCGCCGCGTCGTGCTGGGCGTGGATGTGGACGGCGTCGTCGAACTGGCCGCTTCGCATGCCCGCCTCATCAAGGAACTGGCTGCGGCCAGGCCCGGAACGGACTGGCGCTTCGAGTACTCACCCGAGACCTTCTCCGGCGCCGAGCTGGCTGTCAGCAAGCGCGTCGTCGACGCGGTCACGGCCGTCTGGCAGCCTAGCCCTGAGCGCAAGTGCATCATCAACCTGCCGTCCACCATCGAGCACAGCACGCCCAACGTGTTCGCCGACATGATCGAGTGGATGGGCCGCAACCTCGAGCGACGTGACAGCATCATTCTGTCCGTGCATCCTCACAACGACCGCGGCACCGGCACGGCGGCCGCCGAGCTGGCGCTGATGGCGGGCGCGGACCGCATCGAGGGCTGCCTGTTCGGCAACGGCGAGCGCACCGGCAACCTGGACCTCGTCAACATCGCGCTGAACCTCTACACCCAGGGCGTGCATCCGGGGCTGGACTTCTCTGACATCGACGAGGTGCGCCGCTGCGTCGAGCATTGCACGCAGATCCCCGTCCACCCCCGCCACCCCTACGTGGGCGATCTGGTCTACACCTCGTTCTCCGGCTCGCACCAGGACGCGATCAAGAAGGCCTTCGCAGCCCGCCAGGATGGCGAGTTCTGGGACATCCCCTACCTGCCCATCGACCCCAAGGACCTGGGCCGCAGCTATGACGCCGTCATCCGCGTGAACAGCCAGTCCGGCAAGGGCGGCATCGCCTATCTGCTCGAAGCGGAATACGGGCTGGAGTTGCCGCGCCGCCTGCAGATCGAGTTCAGCCAGGTGGTGCAGCGGGTCATGGACGACGCCGGCAAGGAACTGAGCGCGGTCGACATCTACGCGATATTCGAACGCGAGTACGGCATCGGCAAGGCGGACGCGGCTGTCGTGCAGCCGCAGATGACCGACGTCGCCGGGGGCGCGATGCGGCTGTCGGCCGAGGTGGTGCTGGGCGGCTGGATGGGCCACGTGCAGGGTGAAGGCAATGGCCCCATCGACGCCTTCGTCAATGCGCTGTCGACGCGCCTGGGGCAGGAAGTGCGGGTGCTGGACTATCACGAACATGCCATGGGCAGCGGCGCCGATGCCCGTGCCGTGGCCTACCTGGAACTGCGCGTGGGCGATGTGACGCGCCACGGCGTGGGGATCGATGGCAGCATCGTGCGCGCATCCATGCAGGCCATCCTGTCCGGCTTGTCGCGCGCGCCGCTGGCCGTATTGCAAACAACCGAGGAAAACGTGCGATGACCGACAAGCTCATCATCTTCGACACCACGCTTCGCGACGGCGAGCAGTCGCCTGGCGCATCGATGACGCGCGAGGAGAAGCTGCGCATCGCACGGCAGCTGGAACGCATGAAGGTCGACGTCATCGAGGCCGGTTTCGCGGCGTCGAGCAATGGCGATTTCGAAGCCGTGAAGGCCATCGCCGCGGCGGTGAAGGACAGCACCGTGTGCTCGCTGGCCCGCGCCAACGACCGCGACATCTCGCGCGCCGCGGAGGCGCTGGCCGGCGCCCACCGGTCGCGCATCCACACCTTCATCGCCACCAGCGAACTCCACATGGAGAAGAAGCTGCGCATGACGCGCGAACAGGTGCTGGAGCAGGCGACGCTTTCCGTGCGGTTTGCGCGCAACCTGTGCGGCGACATCGAGTTCTCGCCCGAGGATGGCTACCGCTCGGACATCGACTTCCTTGCCCGCGTCTGCGAGTCGGTCATCCGTGAAGGTGCCGGCACGATCAACATTCCGGACACCGTGGGCTATGCCATTCCCGAGCTGTACGGCGACTTCATCCGCCGCCTGCGCGAGAAGGTGCCCAACTCTGACCAGGCGATCTGGAGCGTGCACTGCCACAACGACCTCGGCATGGCGGTGGCGAATTCGCTGGCCGGCGTGAAGATCGGCGGCGCCCGCCAGATCGAGTGCACGATCAACGGGCTCGGCGAGCGGGCCGGCAACTGTTCGCTGGAAGAGGTCGTCATGGCCTTGCGCACGCGGCGCGATTACTTCGGACTGGATATCGGCCTGGATGCCACGCAGATCGTGCCGGCATCCAAGCTGGTCTCGCAGACCACCGGCTTCGTCGTGCAGCCCAACAAGGCCGTGGTCGGTGCCAACGCGTTTGCCCATGCCAGCGGCATCCACCAGGACGGCGTGCTGAAGGCTCGCGACACCTACGAGATCATGCGCGCCGAGGACGTCGGCTGGGCCGCCAACAAGATCGTGCTGGGCAAGCTGTCGGGCCGCAACGCCTTCAAGGCGCGCCTGCAGGAGCTGGGCATCCAGCTGGAGAGCGAGGGTGAGGTCAACGCCGCCTTCGTGCGCTTCAAGGACCTCGCGGACCGCAAGAACGAGATCTTCGACGAGGACATCATCGCACTCGTCATGGACGAGTCGGTGACGGCCGAGCAGGAGCATTTCCGCCTGCTGTCGCTGTCCCAGCGCAGCGAGACGGGCGAGCGGCCGCATGCGGCGGTCGTCTTCGCCGTGGGTCAGCAGGAGCACCGCGCCGAGAGCGACGGCAACGGCCCGGTGGACGCGACGCTGCGGGCCATCGAGACCGTCGTGCAGTCCAACGCCGAGATGCTGCTGTATTCGGTCAACGCGATCACCGGCGGCAGCACCGAGGCGCAGGGCGAGGTGACCGTGCGGCTGCAGCATGCGGGTCGCATCGTCAACGGCGTCGGGGCGGACCCGGACATCGTGGTGGCCTCG
Source organism: Rubrivivax sp. (assembly GCA_004211235.1). The sequence continues at coordinate 4,997 of SEEY01000115.1, read as the reverse complement.
GCCAAGGCCTATCTCTCGGCGCTGAACAAGCTGCAGAGCAAGGTCGAGCGGGTCGCGGCGCAGGGCTGAACGCAGCGCTTGTCCGCCGGGAGGCGGTGTAACCGGCGTGATGCCAATCACGCCGGTGGTGATCGTTACCAGCGCGCGTGCGATCTGGCGCGCAAACCGCCTGCTGCTTTGCCTTCAGGGGGACGCTGTCGCCCTCAGAATCGAGCCCGAGGTCGCCGCAGGCAGCGTGCGGAACCGGCCGGCAGGTGGTTTTGGATGTGTTCCTGAGGGCCCCCGCTTGTCAGCCTTGGCCTACTTGTGTACGTTCAAGCCGCTGCATCACCTCGGACGCCCGCGAGACCTCACTTGAGGTATCAGGCGTAAGTTCTTATCTTGTCAGTGATTTTGGCGTCACGTACACTGCCGCCCTGCTGTTGGGGAACCCGTTGAAGACTCTATTCACCACTGCACTGCTCAGCCTCAGCCTGCTGTCCTTCGTGGGCACCGCCGAAGCCGCTGCCACCCGATCTCTCAAAGCAAAGCCCGCCGCCACGCAGACCCGCAAGGTCAAGTCCATCGTGGTGCGCAAGGTCGTCGCCTCGCCGGCCGTTGCCACCTTCGGCATGGCTGCCGGCCTTCACGCGGTCGACGACCCGCTGGCCCTGAAGTCCAGCGTCGCCTACGTGCTGGACCAGAACACCAACGAAGTGCTGTTCTCCAAGAACCCGCAGGCCGTGCTGCCCATTGCCTCCATCACCAAGCTGATGACGGCGCTGGTGGTGGTCGAATCCGGCCTGTCGCTGGACGAGAAACTGACGGTGACGGACGAGGACAAGGACACCGAGAAAAACACCGGCTCGCGGCTGGCCTTCGGCACGACGCTGACGCGCGGCGAGATGCTGCATCTGGCACTGATGTCCAGCGAGAACCGCGCCGCCCACGCGCTGGGCCGCAACTATCCTGGCGGTCTGGACGCCTTCGTGACCGCCATGAACGCCAAGGCTGCCGCCCTGGGCATGACGGACACGCACTACGTCGAGCCGACGGGCCTGTCCAGCCGCAACCAGAGCAGCGCTGCCGACCTGGCCAAGCTGGTCAACGTGACGAGCCAGGTGCCGCTGCTGCGCGACCTGTCCACGTCGCGCGAGGCGCGCGTGTCGCTCGGCAAGCGCCTGGTGCAGTTCCGCTCCACCAACGGCCTGCTGGCCAACCCGCTGTGGGACATCGGCCTGCAGAAGACCGGTTTCATCAACGAGGCCGGCAAGTGCCTGGTCATGCAGGCCCGCATGGCCGGCCGCCAACTGATCATGGTGTTCCTGGATTCCAGCGGCAAGGCATCGCGGATTGCGGACGCCGAGCGCATGCGCAAGTGGCTGGCGTCACAGCCGGGCGAACAGGCGCCGGCAGCCAAGCTTTGAGCTGATCCAGAATGAAAAACGCGGCGCCAGGGCGCCGCGTTTTGCTTTTGGCGGTCAGACTCGATGGCCCAGCGCCGCCGAGATCTGCGCCGCCGTTTCCTTCAACCGCACGACCCAGCTTTCTTCCAGGCGGTCGGCTGGCGCCGAGATGGACAGGCCGGCCACCAGCTTGGCCTGGTCGTCGTAGATGCCGGCGGCCATGCAGCGCACGCCCAGTTCCAGTTCCTCGTCGTCTCGCGCGATGCCGCGCTGGCGCACCATGGCCAGCTCGCGTTCAAGCGCGCCGACTTCGGTCAGGCTGTTGCGCGTGTGGCCGGAGAGCCCCGTGCGCGTCGCATAGGCGCGCACACGCGGGCTGTCGTCGCTGGCGAGGAAGAGCTTGCCCACCGAGGTCAGGTGCAGCGGCGCACGGCCGCCGACGGCGCGGACGACCTGCATGCCGGAACGCTCGGAGTAGGTGCGCTCGATGTAGACGATCTCGTCGCCCTGGCGTACCGACAGATTCACCGGCTGGTGGGTGAACTTGTGCAGCTCGCGCATGGCCGGCAGGGCGGCGTCGCGCACGTCCAGGCGCGCCTTGACGAGGTTGCCGAGCTCCAGCATGCGCATGCCCAGGCGATAGCTGCCGGCCTCCGGGCGGTCCACATAACGCCCGAGCGTGAGGTCATTGAGAATGCGGTGCGCCGTCGACGGGTGCAGGCCGGTGGCCTCCGACAGGGCTTTCAGCGACACCGGGTCCTGATGGTTGGCCAGCACGTCCAACAGCGAAAACATGCGTTCCAACACCTGGATCGCCGGGGTTTGCGCCTCTTTGGATTTCATGTCGGGCATTGTGGGGGAAATTGGCGGTGTTTTGTATTGTGAAAGTGGGATTCAGCTGGTGGCAAGCCCTTGGCGCGATGCTGCTTGGCCTGGCGCTGTCTGCCCAGGCCGCCGAACCAGCGCAGGAGGCGCGCTGGGGTCGCCTGCCCAGGCTTTACGGCCGCATCACTGCGCAGGAGCTCGGTCTGGTGATCAACACCGCCGATCCCTACTCCGTGACCATCGGCGAGTACTACGCCCGCCGGCGCGGCATTCCGGAAGCGAATGTGCTGCGTGTGACCCTGCCCTTGCGCAACAGCCTCACGCGCGAGGAGTTCAACGCGCTGGACGAGACGATCCGCAGCCAGATGCCCGAGCAGGTCAACGGCCTGGCGCTGGCCTGGGTGCAGCCGTATGCCGTCGATTGCAACTCGCTGACCAGCGCACTTGGCATGGGCCTGCAACCGGGGCTGTGTGCGCACAGCTGCGCCGTCACGCGCACCAGCCCCTACGTGAGCTATTTCGGCGCCCGGCCCTGGGTGGTGCTCGGCATGCGACCCGCCATGCAGCTCGCCGCCCGCTCGGTGCCTGCCGCCATGGCGATGATCGAACGGGGCATGGCGTCGGACCATCGGCTGGCAGCGGGAGCGCAGGAGCCGGCCATCGCCTATCTCGCGGCCACGCCGGACGCGGCGCGCAACGTCCGCGAGCGCCTCTTCCCGCCGGCCGGCCCGGTGCCAGGCGTTGCGGGGTTGGACGTGGCGCGCGTCAGCAGCAAGGCCTTGCCCCATATGCGCCGTACGCTCATCTACGAAACCGGCCTCGCACGGGTGCCGTCGCCGCTCGGCAGCGAATGGTTGCCCGGCGCGCTCGCCGACCACCTCACCTCACTCGGCGGCCAGCTCGACAACCCGGCCGGCCACGGCCAGATGAACATCCTGGACTGGATCGACGCCGGTGCGACCGCGAGTTACGGCACGGTCAGCGAGCCCTGCAACCATGTCCAGAAGTTCCCGCATCCGCAGGTGCTGATCCAGGCCTATGCGCAGGGTGTGAGCGCGTTGGAGGCCTACTGGCACAGCGTGGCCTGGCCGGGTCAGGGCGCTTTCGTCGGCGAGCCGCTGGCGGCGCCCTTTGCGCCCATTGCGACGCCCGTCGCCGCGCCTGTCGCTGCGCCGATCCCCTGAGCCGCGGCCAGGCCCGAGAGCACCGCGCCTTCCAGTGTGGCCGGGTAGGGGCCGTCGAGGTAATCGCCGGCTGCCCACAGACCCGGCGCAATGAAGGCGGCCGGGCGTGCGAGGCCGGGCGTGCAGGCGAAGGTGGCGCGCTTTTCGGTCAGCACCTTGTCGACAGCGGGCGGCGTGGCCCACCGCAGCTCACGCTGCGCCTGTGCCAACACGGCCTGAGCGCAGCCACCGCGCTCGACCCAAGGCGCCGCGCCACTGACCACGAAGGCGAATCGGCCCGGCGCGCCGCCCAACTGGCCGTGGTCGAAGACGAACTGGGCCGGGGCGTCAGGGCCCTCGCGCAGCGCCAGCATCGGCGCGGGCAGGGCGCTGCCCGCGCTGTGCAGATAGACGGTGATGATCGGCTCGAACCGCAGTCCGCCGGCGGTGGCCGCCCAGCCGGCGTCGATGGGCGCCACCAGGCGGGCCGCCTCGACGCTCGTGCAGGCCAGCACGACGGCATCGAAGGGATCAGCGTCGACACGCCAGCCCGGCTCCAGCCGCTCCAGCCGCTGCACCCGCTGCCCGAGGCGCAAGCGCTCGCCCAGCCACTCGGTGGCCGGCCTGGCGAGCAGTTCGGACAGCGGCCGGCGCGGCAGCAGCAGGTCGGCGCTGCCGGGGCCGCCGAACAGGGCATCCTTCAGCACGCGCAGAAAGATCTGGGCGCTGGCCTGCGGCGCCGGCGTGTTCAGGGCGGCCACGCAGAGCGGCTCGACGAGGTCGCGCTTCACCGCCGCGGGTAGGCCGGCACACAACTCGGCGACGCTCAGGTGCGGGTCGCAGCGAAAGCCGCGCGCCAGCCAGCCGCCTGCCGCCGCCAGCAGGCCCAGCCGCGCGGTCAACGGCCAGCCGCGATGCGCCAGCACGCCGCGCGCGAAGGCGATCAGCGGCGAGCCGGGCGGCAGCCGCAGCCCCGGATCGCCGGGGTAGGGCAGGGCCAGCGGCAGACGCTTCAGCACGTGCTCGGGAACGACGCCCAGCCGGCGCATCAGTGCGAGGCTGTGGCGGTAGGCGCCGATGAGGATGTGCTGGCCGTTGTCGTAAGGAGGCTCACCTGCGACGCTGCGCGCCCGGCCGCCGAGCTGCGGTGCCATCTCGAACACCGTGATGTCGTGGCCCGCCTCGGTCAGCGCAACGGCCGCCGAAATGCCCGCCCAGCCCCCGCCGACGACCGCGACCTTCAACGTCTGCGCCAGTTGGTTTTCATGGCGATCCAGAGCTTGCGCAGCGGCGTCAGCGCGATGCGCTGGTGCAGCACCTGGAAATCCTCGCGTTCGATCTCGACCAGCAGAGCGCGGTAGATGTTGGCCATCATCAGCCCCGGCTTCTGCGCGGCGCGGTCGGCGTCGGGCAGCAGCGCCAGCGCCTCGTCGTAGAGCCGGTGCGCGCGCTCGGCCTGGAACTTCATCAGCGCCGTGAAGCGGTCCGAATAGCCCCAGGGCTTGCTGCGCAGCAGGATCTCGTTGGCCTTGACGCCGAACTGCTGCAGCTCGTTCACCGGCAGATAGATGCGGCCGCGCCGGGCGTCGTCGCCGACGTCGCGGATGATGTTGGTCAGCTGCAT
>SEEY01000798.1 GCA_004211235.1 Rubrivivax sp. | reverse complement strand
TTCATGGCCACCGTCAAGGCCTGGGCGGCGAGCAGGGCCGCATCCATGACGGTGGCTTCCTGGCCCCGCGCGAGCCCGGCGTCCTCAAAGGTCTGCGGGCGTCGAAAGTGCTGGGACATTTCCGGGATCGCCCGCGTCGTCGATCCGATGACAATCAAAACCCACGCCGCCGCAAAGCACGATGGAAGCCTCACCCCAGACATCCCCGGCCCCACACCCGAACGCCACTTCGCTCGCCTTCCTCTCCAGCGGCGGCGAAATGGGCGCCTTGATGCGAGCTCACGACTGGTCGACGTCCTCGCTCGGTGAGCCGCATGCCTGGCCGCAGCCGCTGCGCGCCATGGTGCGGTTGATGCTGAACACGGGTCATCCGATGTACATCTGGTGGGGTCCCGAAGGCGCCTGCCTCTACAACGATGCCTACCGGGAGTGCATCGGCCCGGAGCGGCATCCGGGCTCGCTGGGGCGGCCGGCGCGGGAGGTGTGGGAAGAGATCTGGCACATCATCGGCCCGCAGATCGAGCAGGTGCGCAGCGGGCGCGGCGCGACCTGGCATGTGAACCACCTGGTGCCAATCACGCGGCATGGCCGTCGCGAGGACGTCTACTGGACCTACAGCTACAGCCCCATCGATGACGAGCACAGTCCGAACGGCATCGGCGGCGTGCTGGTGGTGTGCTCGGAGACGACCGAGCAGGTGCTGGCCACCAAGCGCGTGGCCGCGGAGCGTGACCAGCTGGGGCAGCTGTTCGAGCAGGCCCCGAACTTCATGACGCTGCTCAGCGGGCCCAGCCACCGGTTCGAGATCGCCAACCCGAGTTACCGCAAGCTGGTGGGCCGCGAGGTCGTCGGCAAGACGCTCGCGGAGGCGATGCCCGATGCCGTCGCCCAGGGCTACCAGGCGCTGCTGGACCGCGTTTACGCAACGGGCGAGGCCTACATCGCCACCGGCGCGAAGTTCATGTCTCAAAGCCACCCGGGCGCCGCGCCGGTGGAGCGTTTCGTGGACTTCGTCTACCAGCCGATCAAGGGCCGGGACGGCAGTGTGACGGGCATCTTCGTCGAGGGCGCAGACGTGACGGACCGCGAGCTGGCCGACGCCGCGCTGCGCGCCAGCGAGGCCAAGTACCGTGAACTGGCGCAGGCGCTGGCCGAGTCCAACCAGGCGAAGGACGAGTTTCTCGCGACGCTGGCCCATGAACTGCGCAATCCGCTGGCGGCCATCGGCAATGCGATGACCTTGCAGCGCCGCGCCCGGCACGACGAACGCATCCTCGAGTCCAGCCGCGACATCATCGAACGCCAACTGGTGCAGATGGTGCGACTCATCGACGACCTGATGGACCTGTCGCGCCTGACGCGCGGGCTGGTCGAGCTGCGCCGCCAGCCGCTGTCGCTGATCGGCATCGTGCGCCAGGCGGTCGACGCCAGCCGGCTTGGCGTGGAGCAGGCGGGCCATCGTCTCGTGGCCCATCTGCCGGCGCAGGACTGCATCGTCGATGCCGACGAGACGCGGCTGATCCAGGTGCTGTCCAATTTGATCAGCAATGCATCCAAGTTCACGCCGAACGGCGGCCAGGTCGAGGTGAGCGTGCGCAGGGAGGGCGGCACGGCGGTGCTGTCGGTGCGCGACGACGGCATCGGCATCCCGCCCGACATGCTGGACCGCGTATTCGACATGTTCACGCAGGTGCAGCGCTCGCATGCGCGTGTGGGCGGCGGCCTCGGCATCGGGCTCACCCTGGTGCGGCAACTGGTCGAGCGGCATGGTGGCAGCGTCGAAGCGCGCAGTGCCGGCACCGGCCACGGCAGCGAGTTCATCGTCTGCCTGCCGCTGGTGGAGCCCACGCAGTCTTCCTCGGCCCCGGTGGCGGCGGCGCCGGCCGGTACGCCAGCCAACCTGCGCGTGCTGGTGGCCGACGACAACGCGGACGCCGCCGCCACCGGGGCCGAGGAAGACTGCGTGGGCTCCACC
>SEEY01000797.1 GCA_004211235.1 Rubrivivax sp. | reverse complement strand
CATGCGCACGGTCTGGCGGCCGGCACACGGCTGCTCGTCTACACCGGCCGCTTCGCCGCCGAGAAAAACCTGCCGCTGCTCGCTGACGCGGTGCGCCTGCTCGGGCCCGGCCATGTGCTCGTGGCCGTCGGCAACGGGCCCGTGCCACCGACTGGCCAGCAGGTGCTGTTGGTGCCCCCTGAGCATGACAGCCGCGTGCTGGCACGCCTCGTCGCCAGCGCCGATGCCTACGTGCATGCGGGCGACCAGGAGACCTTCGGCCTGGGCGTGCTGGAGGCGATGGCGTGCGGCACGCCGGTGGTGGTCGCTGCGGCGCGCGGCCTGGGCGAACTGGCGCGTGACGCCGGCGTGCTGGTGCACCGGCCCTTGCCACGGCTGTGGGCCGAGGCGCTCTCGACCAGCCTCGGCAGCAACAACGCGGCTCTGCGCCGCACAGCGCTGGCCCGCGCACAAGCGCAGGACTGGCCGCGCGTCATCGAACAGCTGGCCCAGCGCTACACCGCCCTGCTCGGCCGCCCGGCCGCGCCGGTCACGCCGGCAGTGCTGCCTGCCGGCCAGCTGGCGCTGCACCGCTGATGGCGGTCCCGCACGCAAGCGGCGCCCTGCTGCGCTCGGCAAGCGGGGAGCGCACGGCCGCGCACGTGAACAACCTGAACACCGAAGCCTGCACGGCCCGTGACCTGTGCGTGGTGATGCACGACGTGGCCCCGTCGCGCTGGGACGGCTGCCGCCGCGTGATGGCCGAGGTGAAGCGCTGCGCGCAGGAGGCCGGAGTGGCCTTGCCGTTGACGCTGCTGGTCGTGCCGCGGATGCATGGCGATGCGGCCGTGCCGGCGCCCTACCTGCGCTGGCTCTACGCCCAGCGCGGCGCCGGGCACGAGCTGGCGCTACATGGCCTCACGCACCGGGACGAAGGCCCGCCACCGCGCGGCCCGCGCGAATGGCTGATCCGCCGGCACTACACGGCCGATGAAGGCGAGTTCTCGGCGCTGAGCCAGCCGGCCGCAGCCGAGCGCCTGCACGAAGGGCGGGCCTGGGCGCGTTCGCTGGATCTGCAGATGGAAGGCTTCGTCGCGCCCGCTTGGCTGATGAGCGAAGGCAGCCTGCGCGCCGTGGCGGCGGCCGGCTTCAGCCACACGTGCACGCTGACGCAATTGATCGCGCTACCGCTCTGCGAAACCCTCCCGGCGCCCAGCCTCGTCTTCAGTACGCGCAGCGGCTGGCGGCGGCAGATGTCGCGGGTTTGGAACACGCAGCTGGCGCGCCGCTCACGTGACGCGCGCGTGTTGCGCTTGGAACTGCACCCCGGGGATGCGGACCACCCCGAGGTGCTGCGATGCTGGAGCGGCTTGCTGCGCGACGCGCTGCGGGAGCGCGTGCCGATGCGCCTCGCCGAGGCCGCGCAGCTCGCGCGCCGTCTTCAGTAGCGGTCGCGGCTCAGCGCGCGCGCGACGGCGTACACCAGCGTGCCGACAGCCAGCACGACGAGTGCCGAGCGGACCGGCGCGTCCTGCACGTAGCCCACGGTGCGGTCGGAAGCGCGGGACACCTGCGAGCGCATGCGGTCCACCATCGGGCCGGCTGCACCGCGCACGCTGTCGACATGCTCGGCAATCTGGTCGAGGCCGCGGCGGGCGGCGTCTTCCACCTTCTGCAGGCCTTGGCGGGATGCATCGGCGGCGGTGCTGTAGAGATCGGAATGACCCATGGTGCTGACTCCTCAAAAGTGGTTGGACATCAGCAGAAGGCAAACAGCGCGCCCGCTCCCGCGTGGCGCGCCGGCCGGGTCAATCGCCGCGGGTCCGCTCAGACGCAGCCGTGCCTTCGGCGGCGTATTCCTTCAGACGGTTGTAGAGCGTCTTCAGGCTGATGCCGAGGGCCGCCGCGGTGCGTTCCTTGTGATGGTTGAAATGACGCAGCGTGGCCAGCATGAGGGCGCGCTCGGCCTCAGCCACGCTGGATCCGATGGGTAGCGTGA
>SEEY01000114.1 GCA_004211235.1 Rubrivivax sp. | reverse complement strand
CTTCATGCCTTCGCGGACGATGGCTTGGGCCAGCACCGTGGCGGTGGTGGTGCCGTCACCGGCGTTGTCGCTGGTCTTGGAAGCAACTTCCTTGACCATCTGCGCGCCCATGTTCTGCAGCTTGTCCTTCAGCTCGATTTCCTTGGCCACGGACACACCGTCCTTGGTCACGGTCGGGGCGCCGAAGGAGCGCTCGAGCACCACGTTGCGGCCCTTGGGGCCCAGGGTCACCTTGACCGCATTGGCCAGGATGTTCACGCCTTCAACCATGCGGGCACGAGCCTCGCCGCCAAAGATCACGTCTTTTGCTGCCATTTGATTCTCCGAATACTTAAATTGGGGTCAGAGTCAATTTCTTGACCACTGAATTCAGCGAGGGCAGGCGCACGTCGTGCGCTGCTGCCCTCAAGCCATCACTTCTGAACGATGGCGAAGAGGTCTTCCTCGCGCATGACCAGCAGCTCGTCGCCATCGACCTTGACGGTCTGGCCGGAATACTTGCCGAACAGGACGCGGTCGCCGACGGCGACGTTCAGGGTGATGAAATCGCCCTTGTCGTTGCGCTTGCCCGGGCCGACGGCCAGGACTTCGCCCTGATCGGGCTTCTCGGCGGCGTTGTCGGGGATGACGATGCCCGAGGCGGTCTTCGTTTCTTGCTCAAGGCGGCGAACGATCACGCGATCGTGCAGGGGGCGCAGCTTCATGGGGTCTCCTTCAGAGGTTTGAACCGCAGCGGCCGCTAGCTAAAGGAGCAGCGGCGCGCCGAAAAAACTGGGCCGAAGGTTCGGCCCGATTTCGTTAGCACTCGAAAGCAAGGAGTGCTAGCAGTCCGCATTATAGGGACGCAACTCGTCGATTCAAGGGGTGTCGTGCGTGCGGGCTGTCGAGCCGGCCGCAGCGGGATCACGGCCACGTGTCCTGGGGAATGGTCAGCCGGAAGCAGCTCCCGGACGCGTCGTTGCGTGTGAGCGCGACGGTGCCCTGGTGCAATTCCATGACACGCCGAACGATGTACAGGCCCAGGCCATGTCCATGGTCGTTGCGCGCGGTTTCTCCGCGGGCTCCGCGAGTGAAGAGGCGAGGCAGCAGGTCGGGGTCGACGCCGCTGCCCTGGTCCTCCACCTCGATCACCAGCGCCAGCGGTTCCTCGCTGTCGCTGATCCGAACGGTGACCGGCGACCCCGCGGGTGAGTAGGCCAGCGCGTTCGCAAGCAGATTGCGCAAGGCGATGCGCATCAGCCCTGGGTGCATCGTCGCGGTGCGGGTGGTCGTGATTCGGTTCACAACGACGCGCTTGCGGCTTCCGGGCGGCAGGTCGCCCAGGACGAGGCGCACGAGCATTTCCGTCTCGACGTCCTGGCGTGCGACGGGGTCCGCGCCCGTCAGCAGGACCGCGTCGGTCAGCGTGTTGTCGACGGAAGCGGCAACCCGCGCGAGGACGTCCGAGGCCCTGCGAACACGGACCAGCGCCTGCGGCTCGGGCTCAGTACCGCCGTTCATCATGGCCGCCTCGGCGCTCTGCAAGGCGGCAGAGGCGTTGTTGAGCGGCTGCCGCACTTCGTGCGAGAGCGCGCCGAGGATCTCTTCGCGCTGCCTGAGCAGCCGGCTGCGTTCCTCGAGCAGCTGGGCTTGTTCATCGACACGCAGCTCGGCCTGGAGTCTCATCTCGTGCTCCCGCGCCAGTTCGACGCGGCGGCTCATCTCGCGCATTTGGGTGGACTCCATCGCCAGGCCGATATAGCCGAGGTTGCCGTAGAGGGTCGCCACGAGACTGGTGACGAAAGCCAGCGCAAAGGTCCAGTGCGGGGTCAACACCTGAATTTCGCGCCAATGCCAGGCCACATGGCCGGTGCGAAGCCAGGCCGCTGCGGCGAACAATGCATACGCGCCGGCCAGCAGCGCTGCGCTGCGGAAGCCGGTGGTCCGGTACAGCCGATACGCCAGCAGCGCCACGGCGCTGGCGGCGGCTGCGCAAACGCCCCAGGTGTAGGCCAGCCGCAACCCGACGGTGACGTCCGCCTCGCGGAGCAGGACGAAGAGGGCGGTCACCAGCATCCACATGCCCACGGTCCGCATGGCCGGTGCAGGCAGGCGCAGTTCGTGGCTCAGCGCCTGGATCAGCAGGCCCCACGCGGCAAAAAGCGAGGACGCCAGCGCGAAGGCCAGCCAGGGCGGCGTGGTGTCGCGCACGCCGATGAGCAGGCAGGCCACGCCGTAGACAAGGGTGCCGATGCACCACATCGCCAGGCCGCGTGGATCATGTCTGCGGTGCAGGATCGTCCAGGCTGTGACGGGCAGCGCTACCTGGAGGAATCCAAAGACGACGAAGGCGGTCGGGTTGTGAATCTGCACGTGAAGAGAGGTTGCGGGCCGCTCGAGTGGCCTGCGGCATGAAGCCGAGGCGGCTCAGTTCATCGACCAGGCTCCGGCACCGCGTCGGCAGTGTGCATCCTTCCAGTGGGGCTGCCGCAGGGGACGGATCGAGCGCCGCATCGTGGAATACCGCACGAGGCATGACATCGGTGCTCGGCGCCATCGCGCACCAAAACCCGCCATTTGCAAACCCCGGCCGACGCAGGTCAGTTCAAGTTTCACTTTGCGATATCCCGCCAAGTGCTTATTTATTAAAGACATTTGGTTTGACGTCTGTATGGAATTACAGCCGAGCTAAGTACTTGATTTCATTGAAAAAACTTGTGCGGATTCTTGACCCTCGCATTCCCAAGCCTTAAAGTGGGGAGAAGTGTTCTTTCGTGGTGAAAAGTGTCGGAAATCGTCTTTCAAGGAGCCTCCAACTTGGCGCTGGACGCCAAGGGGCGCCTGGGCGTGCAGACGCGGCATCGTGAGGTGCTGCAGCTGCTTTGCGAGGGCCGGCTGACCATCACCAAGCATCCGGACGGCTGCCTGATGCTGTTTCCGCGCCCGACCTGGGAGGCCTTTCGTGACAAGGTTGCAGCGCTGCCGATGTCGGCTGCCGGCTGGAAGCGCGTCTTCCTCGGCAATGCAATGGACGTCGAGATCGACTCGGCCGCCCGCGTGCTGATCTCGCCCGAACTGCGCGAGAGCGCCGGCCTCGACAAGGACGTGGTGCTGCTCGGCATGGGCAGCCATTTCGAGATCTGGGACAAGAAGGCCCGCCTCGCCGAGGAGGCCGAGACCATGGCCGGCCCGCTGCCGGATTCGCTCAAGGACTTCAGCTTCTGATGAGCGCTCCCACCTCCGAGAGCGCCGCGTTCCGCCACACCACCGTGCTGTTGGACGAAGCGGTGGATGGCGTGCTGGCGCGGCCGGACGGCGTCTACGTCGACGGCACCTTCGGCCGCGGGGGCCATTCCCGCGCGCTGCTGGCGAAGCTCGCGCCCGAGGGCCGGCTGATCGGCATCGACCGCGACCCCGAGGCGGTCGCCGCGGCTGCGGCCATCACCGACCCGCGCTTTTCCATCGTCCACGCCGGCTTCGCTGACATGGTGGAGGAGCTGGCGGCCATCGGCGTCCATCAGGTGGACGGCGTGCTGCTCGACCTCGGCGTGTCCAGCCCGCAGATCGACAACCCCGAGCGGGGCTTCAGCTTTCGCTTCGACGGGCCGCTGGACATGCGCATGGACACGACGCGTGGCCAGAGCGCGGCCGACTTCCTTGCGCGGGCCGACGAACGCGAAATTGCACGGGTGATCAAGGACTATGGCGAAGAACGGTTTGCTGGCCAGATTGCAAAGGCGCTTGTTGCTCGCCGAGAAGCCGGTACGCCGCTCACGCGCACCGACGAACTGCGCGAACTCGTGGCTCGCTCGGTCAAGACCCGCGAGCCCGGCCAGGACCCGGCCACGCGCACCTTTCAAGCTCTTCGGATTCACGTCAACGGAGAACTGGAACAGCTTGATCAAGGGTTGAAGTCGGCGCTGCGCCTGCTGGCGCCGGGCGGCCGGCTGAGCATCATCAGCTTCCACTCGCTTGAAGACCGGCGGGTGAAGCAGTTCATCGCCGAGTACAGCAAGGCCGTATTCGACCGTCGCGCGCCTTTCGCGCCCGCCCCGCCGTTGATTCTCAATGCCCTGGGCCGCGTGATGCCGAGCGAGACCGAGGTGCGGGCCAATCCCCGCTCCCGCTCCGCCGTGCTGCGCGTCGCCGAGCGCACCGACGCACCGCTTTCGCCGAGCCAGGGCGCCTGAGACCGTGGCCAAGCTCAACTTCGCGCTCATCCTGGCTGTGCTGGCCAGCGGCCTGGTGCTGGTGCACAACGCCTACGAGTCGCGCCGCCTGTTCGCCGAACGTGACCGCCTGAAGGCCGAGGGCCAGCGCCTTGCGGCCGATGCCGAGCGCCTGAAGGCCGAGCGGCATGCACAGGCCACCAACCTGCGCGTCGAGCAGGTGGCGCGCGAGCGCCTGGGCATGCGGCTGATCTCGCCGGCCGTCGTCGCTTCGGGAGTGACGCCATGATGGGTTCGGGCAAGCCCAACAAGTCCGGCGCGCGGGCCCTCGGCTCGGGCCGCGCCGTCAGCTATTCCACCAGCCCGCTGCTGGCATCCAAGACGCCGCCGTGGCGCTCGCGCTTCCTGGTCGGCCTCGTCGGCCTGGCCTTTGCCGGCCTGCTGGGGCGAGCCATCTACGTGCAGGTGCTGCACAGCGACTTCTTCCAGAAGCAGGGCGAGGCCCGCTACGCCCACACGCTGGAGCTGCCGGCCAGCCGCGGCCGCATCAACGACCGCACCGGCCAGTCGCTGGCCGCCAGCGTGGCCGTGCCGTCGATCTGGGCGATCCCGAAGGAAGTCGACGCAGACGCGGACAAGCGCCGCGATCTGGCCAAGGCGCTCGGCCTGTCGAGCAAGGAGCTGGACGCCAAGCTCAACCCGGAGGCCCGCTTCGTCTGGCTCAAGCGGCTGGCCGACGACGACACCGCCGCGCGGGTGAAGGCGGTCGGCATCAAGGGCGTGTTTCAGGACCGCGAGTACCGCCGCAAATACCCCGAGGGCGAGGCGGCAGCGCATGTCGTCGGCTTCACCAACGTCGAGGACAAGGGCCAGGAAGGCGTGGAGCTGGCCTTCCAGAAGGAGCTGCAGGGCCGCGACGGCTCGCGCTCCGTCGTGCGCGATCGGCTCGGCCGCGTCGTCGAGGACATCGGCGACGTCGTGCCCGCCGCCAACGGCCAGGACATCGACCTCTCCGTCGACTCCAAGGTGCAGTTCTTCGCCTACCAGCGCATCCGCGACGCGGTGGCCGAGAACAAGGCCAAGGCCGGCTCGGTCGTCGTGCTCGATGCGCAGAGCGGCGAAGTGCTGGCACTGGCCAACTTCCCGAGCTACGACCCGGGCAACCGCCAGAACCTGTCCGGCGAGCAGCTGCGCAACCGTGCGCTGACCGATGTCTTCGAGCCCGGCTCGACGATGAAGCCCTTCATCGCCGGCCTGGCCATGGACACCGGCCGCGTCACCGCCGACACGCTGGTGGACACGGGCAATGGCCGCTACCCCTTCCAGGGCGCCGTCATCACCGACACGCATGCGCACGGCGTGATCCCGGTGCGCGAGGTCATCAAGCTCTCCAGCAACATCGGCGCCACCAAGCTGGCCATGCAGATGCAGCCGCGCGAGATGCACGAGATGTTCACCGCCATCGGCCTGGGCCAGCGGCCGCAGATCAGCTTCCCCGGCGCCATCAGCGGCAAGCTGCGGCCCTACAAGAGCTGGCGCCCCATCGAGCAGGCGACGATGAGCTACGGCTACGGCCTGTCGGCGTCCCTGTTCCAGCTGGCGCGGGCCTACACGGTGTTCGCGCGGGACGGCGAGGTCATCCCCGTCAGCATGCTGCGCCAGCAGCACGACCACCCGGTGGCCGGCATCCGCGTCTTCAAGCCCGAGGTGGCGCGCGAGCTGCGCCTGATGCTGCAGGCCGCCGCCGGCCCGGGCGGCACCGCGCCCGATGCGCAGGTGCCTGGCTACAGCATCGGCGGCAAGAGCGGCACGGCCCACAAGCAGGAAGGCCGCGGCTACGCCAGCCACAAATACCGCTCCTGGTTCGTCGGCATCGCGCCCATCAGCAAGCCGCGCATCGTCGTCGCCGTCATGGTCGACGAGCCAAGCGCCGGCGTGTACTACGGCGGCAAGGTCGCCGGGCCGGTGTTCAGCCAGGTCACCGCTCAGACGCTGCGTTTGCTCGGCGTGGCACCGGACCTCGATGTGAAGAGCCAGATCTTCGCGAATCAGAAGGCGACCGCCGTGGAAGAGAGCTTCTGATGTTGAATCAACGCAGCCCCTCGCCCATTCGTGCCGCGCTGAACGCGCGCTCGCCTGGTCGGTCCCCCGAGGGGACGGCGATGCTTGCGGCGTCGAGCCGCAAGCACATCGCCATGGCGGGCCGGCTTGGGAGCGGCCCGGCGCTCGGCCCGAATGCCTGTCACGTCGCGCGAGGAGCGCAGCCGACATGCTGACGCGACTGAAATCCTCGGATGCCGCCGCCCGCTGGCTGAAGGAGTGGTGCACCGGCACGCTGCGCACCGACAGCCGCGAGGTGCAGCCCGGCGACGCCTTCATCGCCTGGCCCGGTTATGCGCGTGACGGCCGGGAGTTCGTCGCCGCGGCGCTGGCAGCCGGTGCGGCCACCTGCCTGGTGGAAGACGGCGATGTCGGGCGTTTCGGCTTCGTGGATGCGCGCGTCGCGTCGCTGCCCGGCCTGAAGGCCCGCACCGGCGAGATCGCTGCCGCCTTCTTCGGCAGGCCGACCGATCCGCTGGACGTCGTCGCCATCACCGGCACCAACGGCAAGACGTCGACGGCGTGGTGGATCGCGCAAGCGTCCGCCTCGCTCGGCAAGCGCTGCGGCGTCGTCGGCACGCTCGGGGTTGGAGAACCGCCCAAGCTCGACTACAACGGCCTGACCACGC
Source organism: Rubrivivax sp. (assembly GCA_004211235.1). The sequence continues at coordinate 2,297 of SEEY01000114.1, read as the reverse complement.
CCGACCCCGTGTTGCTGCAGGCCGCCTTCGCCCGCATGCGCGACACCGGCTTCGCGGCCTGCGCCATCGAGGCGTCGAGCATCGGCATCGTCGAAGGGCGGCTCGCCGGCAGTGCCATCCGCGTCGCCGTGTTCACCAACTTCACGCAGGACCACCTCGACTATCACGGCGACATGGCCGCCTACTGGCTGGCCAAGCGTGCCTTGTTCAGCTTCCCGGGCCTGCGCGCCGCGGTCATCAATCTGGACGATGCCAAGGGCGATGTGCTGGCTGCCGAACTCGCGGCGCTGGATATCTGGACGACCGGCGTGGAGCGGCTGGACGCTCGCCTGACCGCCCGCGGCCTGCACTACACCGGCGAGGGCCTGGCGTTCACGCTGCACGAGGGCGGCGAAGCCATCGACGTACAGACCAGCCTGATCGGCGACTACAACGCGGCCAACCTGCTCGGCGTGGCCGGCGCATTGCGTGCGCAGGGCCATGCGCTGGCCGATGTGGCCCGCGCGCTGGCCCGTGTGACGCCGGTGCCCGGCCGCATGCAGCGCGTCGGCAATGGGCGCGAGCTGCCGCAGGTCGTCGTCGACTACGCCCACACGCCCGATGCGCTGGACAAGGCGCTGTCGGCGCTGCAGGGCCTGGCCCGGGCGCGCGGCGGCGAGCTGGTCTGTGTGTTCGGCTGCGGCGGCGACCGCGACCGGAGCAAGCGGCCGCAGATGGGCGCCATCGCGGCGCGCCTGGCGGGCCGCGTCGTCGTCACGACCGACAACCCGCGCACTGAAACGCCGGCGCAGATCCTGGCCGACATCACGGCGGCCGCGCCCGACGCGACGGTCATCGAGGCCCGCGAGGAAGCGATCCGCACCGCCATCATCGAAGCCGGTGCACGCGACATCGTGCTGGTCGCCGGCAAGGGCCATGAGGACTACCAGGAAGTGAACGGCGTGCGCCGCCCGTTCTCCGACGTGGCCGAAGCGCGCGCCGCGCTGCTCGAAAGGGCGGGGCTGTGAGCGGCTTCATGACGCTCGCCGAAGCCCAGGCCTTGCTGCCCGGCTCCACGCTGGTGGGCGACGGTGCGACCCGCTTCGCCCGCGTGCACAGCGACACGCGCACGCTGCGCGACGGCGACCTGTTCGTTGCCCTGCGCGGCGAGCGCTTCGATGCCAATGACTTCCTGGCCCAGGCGAAGGCCTCGGGCGCCGTGGCCGCACTGGCCGAGCGCGGCCTTGCCGAAGGCGGCCTGCCCGGCCTGCTCGTGCCCGACGCGAAGGCCGCGCTGGGTCAGCTCGCTGCCGCCTGGCGCCGCCAGCAGCAGCTGCCGGTCATCGCCGTCACGGGCAGCAACGGCAAGACGACGACGACGCAGATGATCGCGAGCATCCTGCGTGCATGGGTGGCCGACCACGCACTCGCCACCGAGGGCAACTACAACAACGACATCGGCGTGCCTCTGACGCTGCTGCGGCTGCGCCATGACGACGAATTGAGCCATCGCGCCGCCGTCGTCGAGCTGGGCATGAACCACCCGGGCGAGATCGCCCCGCTGGCCGCGATGACGCAGCCGACGGTGGCGCTGGTCAACAACGCGCAGCGCGAGCATCAGGAATTCATGGCGACCGTCGACGCCGTGGCGCGCGAGAACGGTGCCGTGCTCGAAGCGCTGAGCGCCAGCGGCTGCGCCGTGTTTCCGGCCGACGATGCCTGCGCGCCGATCTGGTTCGAGCTGGCCGGCACGCGTCCCCACCTGACCTTCGCGCTGCACGGCGAGGCCGACGTGACCGGCGAGGCGCAGTGGCAGGGCGACGCACAGCACTGGGCGCTGGAGCTGCACACGCCGGCCGGCAGCCTGCCGGTGTCGCTCTACCTGGCGGGCGAGCACAACGTGCGCAATGCGCTGGCCGCCGCGGCCTGCGCGCTGGCGGCCGGTGCGCCGCTCTCGGCCATCCAGCGCGGGCTGGAGCTGTTCCGCGCCGTCAAGGGCCGCAGCGAGATCAAGCGCGATGCGCGCGGCCGCCTGCTGATCGACGACAGCTACAACGCCAACCCCGACAGCGTGCGTGCCGCCATCGCCATGCTGGCCGCGCTGCCGGGCGAGGGCTGGCTCATCCTCGGCGACATGGGCGAGGTGGGCGACCAAGGCCCCGCCTTCCACCGCGAGGTGGGCGCGTTCGCCGCGGAGCAGGGCGTGGCGCATCTCTGGACGGCCGGCCACGCCGCGCGTGACGCCGCGCTGGCCTACGGCGCCGGCGCCCGCGCCTTCGACAACCCCGCCGCGCTGATCGCCGCGCTGGCAGAGCAGC
>SEEY01000113.1 GCA_004211235.1 Rubrivivax sp. | reverse complement strand
CCTCTACAAGCCCGCCAACCGGGAACCGGCGACGCTGTGGCTCAAGCCCGGCGCCGATGCCGAACGCGGTCTGGCCGTGGCCGCCGCGACGGTGGCGGCTCGCGATCTCGTCAACACGCCGGCCGAGCACATGGGCCCGGCCGAACTGGCCGCCGCAGCCAAAGCGCTGGCTGCGCAGTACGGCGCCAAGTTCACCGAGACCGTCGGCGATGCGCTGTTGAAGAAGAACTTCCCCAGCATCCACGCGGTCGGCCGCGCGAGCACGCGCTCACCTCGGCTGATCGAGGTGAACTGGGGCAGCCCCAGGCACCCGAAGCTGGCGCTGGTCGGCAAGGGCGTCTGCTTCGACACGGGCGGCCTGAACATCAAGCCCGGCGAGGGCATGCGCCAGATGAAGAAGGACATGGGCGGCGCGGCCAACGCACTGGCGTTGGCCACGCTCATCATGGCGCTGAAGCTGCCGGTGCGGCTGCAGCTGCTGATCCCGGCGGTGGAGAACTCGATTGCCGGCAACGCCTACCGGCCGGGCGACGTCATCAAGACCCGCAAGGGCCTGCACATCGAGATCGGCAACACCGACGCCGAAGGCCGCGTGATCCTGTGCGATGCGCTGGCCTACGCGGCCGAGAGCGAGCCCGACCTCGTCATTGACCTGGCGACGCTGACCGGCGCGGCCCGCGTGGCGCTGGGCCCGCAGCTGCCGGCGCTGTTCGCCAAGCACATGGACACGGCGCGCGACCTGGTCGACCTCGGCCTCAAGCTCGACGACCCGCTGTGGCACATGCCGCTCTGGGCGCCGTACCACGCCGGCATCGAGAGCAGCATCGGCGACCTCGTCAACACGGGCAAGAGCCCGCTGGCGGGCGCCATCAACGCGGCGCTGTTTTTGGAGGACTTCCTGCCGCCGATGCAGGACTGGCTGCACATCGACCTGTTCGCCTGGAACGACGCGCCGCGCGCTGGCCGGCCGGTGGGCGGCGAGGCGCAGACCATCCGCACCCTGCTCGCCTACCTCGAACAGCGCTATTGCGCCTGATTACGGCGCCTGATTACTCCGGCGCCTGATCCTTGGGCACTGGCGCCTGCTCGGGGGCCGTTGCCGGCTGCTCCCTGGGCAGCTGCGGCGCCTGGCGCTTGACCGAAGGATCGCGCTGCGCCGGGCCGGGCTGGCGGCCCGGCTGGGGCGGCCGGCCACCCTCGCCGCGCGCCGGGCGGTCACCGCGCGGCTGGCCGGGCCGGCCGTCCGAACGCTGATCCGGGCGACGTTCGCCGCCGCGGCCCTCCGGTCGGCCGCCGGCGGGGCGGCGGTCATCACGGCGCGGTTCGCGCCGATCCTGCGGCGGGGCCGGCGGCGCCTCGGCGCGCTCCTTGCGCGCGATCTCCAGCAGGCCCGGCAGCTCTTCGGGCGCAACGCCCTTGAGCACGCAGAAGTTGGCTTCGGTCAGCGTCGTGCGCTCGAAGTCCCACAGCAGCTGGCCACGGTTGCGGCGCTGCTGCGCTTCCAGCTGGTGGCGCTCCTGGTCGGCCTGCTGGCGCTCCTGCTGCACGCCCTTGCGGCGGGCCAGCTCTTCCTTGGCGGCGGCCAGGTGCTCCTCGGTGATCTCGCCGGCCGGCTGGCCATCGAGGTCGAAGCGGGTCTTGGCCTGTGTCAGCGCGATCAGGTAGCCGGTGCTGCCGGTGTGGCGGCGCAGGAAGGCGCTGAGCTGCGCCTTGCTGAACTTGCCGGGCGCACGCTCCTGGATGTCGGCCTGCACGCGCAGCTTGACGGGCTTGGGCTTGCCGGTGAACAGCGCCGGGAACATCGCCTTCAGCTCGGCCGTCGCGTCCGCCGCCGGCGCTGCAGCGGGGGCGGCGGCTTCAGGTGCGCTCGCCGCAGCAGCCTCGGCGGGCGCTGGCTGAGTGCTGTCAATCGCGGCTGCGGCTTCGGGCTCCGAAGCCGGGGCAAGTGGCTCAGCTTCAGGCTCAGCTCCAGGCTCAGGCTGCGGCGACGGCTCCGTCAAAGGCTCGGGCACCGGCACGGCGGCGGCCGGTTCATCGGTCGGGGTCACGGGATCGGGAAGATCGGAATTCATCGCAAAGCCGCCGAGGCAGCAGCAAACAGGCAAGGGGCGGGATTGTCGGCCATCATGCCGCCCTCAACGCCATCCCTCGAAAAGGCCGTGCCATGCATCTCGAAGGCTCCTGCCACTGCCGCAGCGTCAAGTTCTCCGTCGAGGCGGATTCGCCCGTGCCATTCATGCGTTGCTATTGCTCGATCTGCCGCAAGACGGCCGGCGCGGGCGGCTACGCGATCAATCTGGGCGCGCTCACGCACACGATGAAGGTCAAGGGCAAGCGCCACCTGCGCATCTACCGCGCGACGTTGCCCGACAAAGACGGCGAAGGCACGCACACGAGCAGCGGGCGGCGCTATTTCTGCAAGCGCTGCGGCAGCGCGCTGTGGCTGTGGGACCCGACCTGGCCCGACCTTGTGCACCCGCACGCGAGCGCCATCGACACGCCGCTGCCGACGCCGCCCGAGCATGTGCACTGCATGGTCGGCTCCAAGGCGCCGTGGGTCGAGGTGGAAGGTCACGCCAGCGACCCGCGCTTCGACGGTTATCCCGACGTCTCACTGGCCGACTGGCACCAGGCCCACGGCCTGTAGCGCCTAGAGGTTGCCGAAGACCTTCTTCAGGATGGCGCTGCCGGTGCCGACCGGATCCTTGCGGATCTTCTTTTCCTCTTCGCCAATGATGCGGTAGAGGCCGTCCAGCGCCTTGCCGGTCACGTACTGCTGGATGTTGGCGTCGTCGCCTCTGACCAGGCCGAAGCCCGAGGCCTTCTTCGCGACGGCGTTGTACTTGTCGGCCAGCGACACCTTCTCGGTCGCCTGGGTCACGATGGGCAGGAACTGCTGGTGCAGCGGCTCGCGCGTCTTGTCGGCGAAGAAGTTGGTGGCGGCATCGTCGCCGCCGCGCAGGATCTTCAGCCCGTCCTCGACGCTCATGTCCTTCACGGCCCTGACGAGCAGCGATCGGGCAGCCGGCACGGCGGCCTCGGCGGCGCGGTTCATCGCGGTGACGAGTTCATCCAGCCGCGCGCCCTGCCCGGTGGCCTTCAGCAGCCTGGCGGCGTCCTTCAGATAGCCCGGCAGCTCGATCTTCACCAGCGGGTTGCCGAGAAAGCCATCCCGCCGGCCCAGCAGCGCTACCGCGGCATTCGCGCCGCGCTCCAGCGCCGTGCGGATGCCGGCATTGGCATCACCCTCGGTCAAGTTGAGCGCCCAGGCCGGGCGCAGCAGCAACAGGGCGGAGGCACTGGCGAAGACGAGGCGGCGTTGCATGGCGGGCTCCGGTGAGAGCGCCGATCTTGCCTCAGGCCACGGCGTGCTGCAGCGCGCGCTTGTGGCGGTACATGCGCTCGTCCGCCAGCTCGACGAGGCGGGCGACGTCGGCGCCGTCCTCGGGGAAGCAGGCCGCGCCGACACTGGCGCCGACCTGCAGCAGCCGGCCTTCGAACTCGAAACCGCCGTTGAGCTGCTGGGCCAGGCGGTTCAACGTCGCCTCCAGGCCGCCTTCCGGCGCCAGCGGGCGCAGCAGCACGCCGAACTCGTCGCCGCCCAGGCGCGCCGCGGTGTCGGACTGGCGCACCCCGGCGCTCAGCCGGCGCGAGAACTCGAGCAGCGCCGCGTCGCCGGCACGATGGCCGTGGTGGTCGTTGATGGGCTTCAGGCCGTTCATGTCGAGCATCAGCACGGCCAATGGCATGCCATCGCGCACGGCTTGCCCGAGCGACGAACGCAGGCGGTCCAGGAACAGCGAGCGGTTCGGCAGGTCGGTCAGGCCGTCGTGCGTTGCCTTGTGGAAGAGCTCGTGCGGCGCATAGCGCGTCGCAAAGTGCATGGCCGCGCCGACGGAGTCCGACAGCAGTTCGAGCAGCGCCACCTGGGGGTCACCGAAATGAGCCACGCTGCGGGACATCGCCTTCACGACGCCGACGATTTCTCCGCCGTGGCGCAGGGGCACCACCACCATGGAGCGCAGGCCCAACCTTTCGCAGGCGACGCGGTCGGCGCGGGGGTCGGCCAGCGCGTCGTCGCAGCGCAACGTGCGGCCTTCGCGCACGCACAGGCCCGACAGGCTGGAGCCGCGTGCGAGGCGCAGGCCCAGGCTGTGGCCCGCCATGCCCGCTGCAGCGCGGTAGACCATGTCTTCGCCCTCGGCCAGCTCGACGACGCCGCCATCGGCGCCCACCAGGCCGGGGATGCGCTGCACCACGACATTCATCAACCCGCCGAGGTCCAACCCCAACCGGGCCACTTCGGTCTGGATGGCAATCACCTCCAGCAGTTTTTCTCGGCTCGGCACCCGGCTCTCCTGCCCCAACATCGCTTCTGAACGTTTCTCCGCCCGGCGCAAGCGCCCCGCGGGTAACCCCTGTGGCGCGAATATTCACATTTGACGTGGACCCTGTCGACCGGGGTTTGCCCGCCGGCGACGCCGCGGGCGCACGACGCTGCTCAAGCCAGCCGCGCGAGTCGCTCCGTCAGCAAGGCGAAGAAGCCGTCCGAGTCGACATGGCGCAGCACGTGCGCGTTGGCGGCCCCACCGGTGACGCCCCACCAATCGACCACGGTCATGCCGCGCGTCAGCGGGCTTGCCGTCTCGATCTGCACGTTGCAGTCGCGGCCGGTGAAGAGTTCGGGCCGCAACAGCCAGGCGATGACGCAGGGGTCGTGCAGCGGGCCGCCGTCCTGGCCGTACTTTTCTTCGTCGTAGCGCTCGAAGAACTCCATCCAGGCGGCCACGGCCAGGCCGGCCCGGTTGCCGAGGCGCCGGATGGCGTCGATGCGCACGGCCGTCGTCAGCGCTTCGTGCGTGACGTCCAAAGGCGCCATCGTGATCGGCACGCCGCTGGTGAACACCTCATGGGCGGCCCTCGGGTCGACGTAGATGTTGAACTCGGCCGCCGGCGTGATGTTGCCGCCTTCGAAGAAGCCGCCGCCCATCAGCACGATGCGGCGGATGCGGGGCGCGATGTCGGGCGCCTGGCGCAGCGCCAGCGCGCTGTTGGTCAGCGGGCCGAGCGGGCACAGCGTCACCGTGCCGGCGTCGCGTTCGCGCAGCGTCTGGACGATGAAATCGACCGCGTGGCGCGGGTCCAGCGGCACGGCCGGCTCCGGCAGATCGACGCCGTTCAGCCCGTTGTCGCCGTGCACATGCTCGGCGGTGACGAGGGGCACGTCCAGGGGCCGGTCGGCCCCGGCGCAGACCGGCACGTCGCTGCGGCCGGCCAGCGCCATCACCTTGCGCGCATTCAGCGCGGTCAGCGCCAGCGGCACGTTGCCCGCGACGGCCGTCACGCCGAGCAGCTCCAGCTCCGGGCTGGCCGCGGCCAGCAGCAAGGCGATGGCGTCGTCCTGGCCCGGGTCGGTGTCGATGATGATGGACTGGGGAGTCATGGGGCGTCGGGGGCGATGTCGAGGTCGATGGCGCCGAACAGGCTGGCTCCTGCGGCGGTCTTGAGGTCCAGGTGCAGGCTGTCGCCCGGAACGAGGCTCAGGTCGAGCGCGCCGAGGGCCGCGCCTGCGACCTGGCCGGCACGCAGTGCGCGCAGCCGGGCCAGGCGGGCCAGGGCGTTGCCGGGGGTGGCCGTCACTTCGCGTGGCGCCTGCTTGCTGCCGTTGTGCAGCGCGTGCAGGTGCGCCTGCAGGCGGCCGGCGGTCCAGGCGTCGCCGAGTTCATCCGGCGTCACTGCCAGCGGCGCGGCCTGCGTGGCGATCAGCTCGCCGTCGATGCGCCAGTCGACGGCAAAGCTCAGCAGGCGCAGCGCGTCCAGCGCCGCGGCGGCGTCGCTGGCGGCGGCCAGGTCGCCGGTGATGCCCGCCAGCACCACCTCGCCCACTGCCGGCGCCCGCAAAGGCTGGTGCGGCGGCGAGAAGCTGCCCGCCTCACGCCGCACGCCGCCTTCGGCATCGACGACCGCCCAGCCGTAGGCGCGCGGCAGCGGCGCGACGCATTTGTCGGGTTCGAAATTGAAGGCGTGGCGCAGCTTGCCGTGGTTCAGCTGCACGGCCAGGTCTTCCAGCTGGGGCGAGATGAAGCCCCAGTCGTCCAGCACCTGCTGCAGACGCGTGGCGATGCCGGTGGCGTAGTGGGCCTGGGTCAGGTCGCGCGACACGACGACGAGGTGGCCGTCGCGCGATCCGTCGGCGTAACTGGCGAGTTTCATGGGCAGGGTTCGGAAAGCGCGGGGGAAGGTGGCAGCATTGTGCGATGCGCGCCGCGCCTCCCTCACTCGCCAAGCCGCCCCGCGCCGCCCTGCTGGCGCTGGCGGCCAGCGTGCTCGTGCATGCCGCGCTGCTGGGTGGAGAGCGCGCTCCGCAGCCGGCGGCGCTGCCGGCGCGGGCGGTCAACGTCGTGCCCCTGCCCTTGCCCGTGCCCGTGCCCGTGCTGGCGGTCGCGGTGCCCGACCCGCGCCCGCTCGCACCTCCGTCGCTGCGGACGGCGTCGCCCGGGCCCCGCACCCCTGCGGCTTCGCGGGCCGCAGGGGCCGTCGTCCACGCGAACGAGGCACCGCTGCTGCGCCTGGCTGGCCCGGCGGCCTGGCGCTTCCGCCTGCGCCAGGCGGGCCAGGACGGTGAGGCGCTGCTCGACTGGCAGCCCCAGCCCGACGGCCGCTACCGCCTGCGCCTGAGCAAACGCATCGACGGCCGGGACCTCCCAGGCTGGGAAAGCCTGGGCCGCACCGGCGCCGCGGGCCTGGCGCCCGAACGCTTCGCGCTGCAGCGGGGCGGCCAGGACCGCCAGGCGATCAATTTCGACAGCGAAGGCCGGCGCGTCAGCTTCTCGGCGAGCCCGGCCCGGCATGAGCTGCCCGACGCGGCCCAGGACCGCCTGTCGTGGTGGCTGCAACTGGCGGCGATGGTGCAGGCCTCGAATCCCGAAATCGCCTCGCCCGGAGGACGTTGGCGCGTGTGGGTGGCCGGGCTGCGCGGGGACTTGCGCGAATGGGTGTTCGAGGCCGTCGATGCGGCGCCTGACGACGCCGGCATGCTGCATCTGCGCCGTGAATCCCTCGGCCCCTACGACCCCGGCATCGAGCTCTGGCTGGACCCCGCGCGGGGCTGGTGGCCCGTGCGATTGCGCCATGGCGACCCAGAGACGAAGGGTTACGAGATCCGTCTGGCCGACGTGAACTCCTGACGCTTCCTACACGTTGTAGGGCTTTCGGATGACCTGATCTGAACCCCGTTCTGCCAGTATCTGAACCGAACGGGGCTTGAAACCTTCGGCCCTACCCGCAGTTGAAGCCATGAGGAGAACTCCATGCACATGCTCTACAACTCCGACAGCTTCATCGTCGTCCAGTTCGACGTGCCCACCGACGTGCCGCAGGCCGTCGAGGCAGGCCCCCAGATCAACCGGGGCGGTTTCGAGATCGTCGACAAGTTCGCGCGCAAGGAAATCTTCATCGAGGGCGCACTGGCCGAATCCTTCCAGCAGGGCGTCCAGGCCCTCATCGACGATGGCGAGCCGTCGGAGGATGAACTCGACGCTTTCATCGAGTGCTACGCCGTCATGGGTCAACAGCCGGTCGTGATGCACTGAACGTTTAGGGGGCCGATCTGACGTTGATCTGGCCCCGAGCCTGATACAAGATGGGACCGCGCCGGCCCTTGCCGGCTGCGCAAGGAGCCCATCGAATGGTGAAGCGAGTCGCCGCTGAGACAGCCTCCCGGACGCCCGTCCGCGTGCTGCCCTCGCCCGGCCTTGACAGTGCCCCCGTGCTGGATCGCATGTGCTCGCAGTTCGTGCTGACGCTCACCGTCAGGCACGCCGGCCGCTTCAACCTGCGGCGCGATTTCAACGGCCTGCTGTCCTTCACCGGCCGCCATCTCGTCTGGCCGACGCGCGTGCTGCAGCGTCTGCGCATCTACCTCGCGCAGCGCTGCGCCGGCAACGAACTCTGGCGCGGGCACGAGGCGCTCGGCGACGAGGCCTTCCTCGACCGTTTCGGCCAGTGGACCGGGCCGTTCTCCGAGGGCACGCTGTTTTTCTACCTTGACGAATACGTCAAGGACGCGCCCAAGGACATGATGGCGCTGCTCGCCACCACCTGCGAGCACCTGGAGCGGCAGCTCAAGCGCGAATCGACGCTCGTCGAGAAGAACATCGCCTCGCTCGGCGCGCTGCTGCAGCTGAACCCGGCCGAGCGCGCCATCCTGCTCTACGGCACGCTGGCGCGATACCAGCGCGAACTGCGCGGCGCGCTGGTGGAGTTCAAGGTCAACACGGCGCAGGAGGCCTTCGCCGCCATCGCGGCGGTGGCCGGCGTGGACGAGCGCGAGGTGGCCGAAGCGCTGCGCGCAGGCTCGCGCCTGGAACGCATCGGCATGGTCGAGAACCTGATCTCCGAGCACAACATCACCGACCTGGCCGACCTGATGAAGGTCAGCGATCAGCTGCCGCCGGTGCTGATGCGCGAATACCAAGGGCCTCACGATCTGATGGCCGTGTTCACGCGGCCGGCCACGCACAGCACGCTGGCGCCGGCCGATTTCCAGTTCGTCGCCGACGACCTCGGCCTGCTGCAGGGCCTGCTGCGCCGCGCTGTCGCGACGCACGCCACCGGCGTCAACGTGCTGCTCTACGGCCCGCCGGGAACCGGCAAGACCGAGCTGGCCAAGGTGGCCGCCGCGGCGGCGGGGCTGGACCTGTACGAGGTCGAGTACGCCGATCGCGACGGCAATTCCCTCTCCGGGCGCGACCGCTACCGCTCCCTGCAGATCAGCCAGGTCTTCCTGAAGGCCAGCGCCAATGTCGCGCTGCTGTTCGACGAGGTGGAAGACGTGTTCCCGCCGCTGTCCAGCGACACGGCCTCGCTGCTCAGCCGGCTGGACGCCAGCGGCGAGGGCGGCGTGGGCAACTCGGTCAGCGGCAAGGCCTGGGTCAACCAGATCCTGGAGACGAATCCCGTGCCGGTCATCTGGGTCACCAACCGCATCGAGCAGATCGATCCGGCCTTCCGGCGCCGCTTCCAGTACCACCTGGAACTGAAGTCGCCGCCGCCCGGCGCCCGCCGTGGCCTGGTGGCCCGATCGCTGGGCGAGGTGGCCGTCAGCGAGGCCTTCATCGCCAAGCTCGCCGAGCGCCCGGGGCTGACGCCGGCGCAGATCCGCACCGCGGTGCGC
>SEEY01000796.1 GCA_004211235.1 Rubrivivax sp. | reverse complement strand
TCGCCGAGCTTGTGCGCGTAGGCGATGGTTTGCGGCTGCGTGCGGCCGAAGATGCTGCTGGCCACCTCGCCGACGATGCCGGCGACCAGGTGGCAATAGCGCTGCAAGCCTGGGAAGTCCAGGTAGCGCGTCTGCTGCAGGTCCATCTCGCAGCCTTCGATGACGGCATTCAGGTGCTCCAGCCGGATGTCGAAGCCGGCCGCATGCGGCATCAGCGCCTTCATGACCGGATGACTCGGCTGGCCGGCGAAGGCGCTTGCGGCCTCCTTGCGCCACCAGGCCAGCTTGGTCGCGGCGACGCCGGCATCCTGGGTCTCGTCGACGACGTCGTCCACCTCGCGGCAGAAGGCGTAAAAGGCCGTGATCGCCGCGCGCCTGGGTGGCGGCAGGAAGAGGAAGGCGTAGTAGAAGCTCGACCCGCTGGCGGCGGCTTTTTCCTGGACGTACTGTTCGGGCGTCACGGCTCGGGATTCATGATGTGGCGCGCATTGTCAGCGCACGCCAGACGAGGCGCGGCAAATCGCCCTTGCCCACCGCAGGGCGGTGCAGCAGGCTGTCATGGCCGCGGGCTTCGATCTTGTCGAGGATGGCCAGCCCGCCCTGCACCACCAGGCGCAGCTCCCAGCCGGCTCGGCCGGGCAGGGTCAGGGCCAACGGCGAGCCTTCGTCCATCAGCGTGCGGGCCCACGCGCAAAGGTCCCGGACCAGCGCGCGGGCGGCCGGGCCATCGCGGCAGGCGAGCACGTCTTCGGCGCTTACGCCGTGGCGGTCCAGATCGGCTTGCGGGACGTACAGGCGCCCGTTCGGCCCGTCGCGAGTGAAGTCCTGCCAGAAGTTGATCAGCTGCAGCGCCGAGCAGATGGCATCCGACCGGCGCAGCGAGGCGGCGTCGGTCACGCCGCAAAGCCCGAGCAGCAGCCTGCCCACCGGATTGGCCGAGCGCCGGCAGTAGTCCAGCAGGTGGGCGCGATCACGGTAGCGCGGCGGGGCAAGGTCCTGCTCGAAGGCGTCGAGCAGGTCGTGCAGCAAAGCCGGCTGTAGGCGGTGCATCTCGCGGGCCAGTGGCACGAAAATGCGCGACCAGCGCGGGGACGGCGCGCGCCCCGCAGCCACGGCCGCCAGGTCGGCGCGATAGTCCCGCAGGGCCTGGACACGCTCTGCAGCCGACGCGTCCCCCTCGTCGGCGATGTCGTCGGCCGTCCTTGCAAAGTGGTAGAGCGCCACGACGGCCGGCCGCAGAGCGGGCGGGCAGAGCCAGGAAGCGACGGGAAAATTTTCGTAGTGGTCGACGCTCAAGGTCTGGCGGTCCGTGCCCGATGTGTCACTGGGTTTGACAGTTGTCACAGCGCCTGAATACATTACTGACCCGCCGGTCATTAATTTTTCACTGGCCGTTCATCCTGCCGAGGTCTGCATGCCCCATCTCCTGCGTCTCGCGCCGCCCCTGCTGCTGGCGGTCCTGCTTTCGGCCTCGATGTCGGGTTGCAGCAAACAGGCCGCTGCGCCCGAGCCCGAGCGCGCGGTGCGCACCCAGGTCGTCAGCGCCAGCGCGGCGAGTTCCAGCCACGAGTATGCGGCCGAGGCGCGCGCGCGGGTCGAATCACGGCTGTCCTTCCGCGTCAACGGCAAGTTGCTGAGCCGTGCCGTCAACCTCGGCGACAAGGTGGCGGCCGGCCAGGTGCTGGCGCGCATCGATGCGCAGGATCTGAAGCTCGCCGAGGCCGCCGCCACCGCGGGTGTGGCCGCCGCCCGCACCAACCGCGACCTGATGGGCGCCGACTACAAGCGTTTCGTCGACCTGCAGCGCCAGGGCTTCATCAGCGCCGCGGAGCTGGAGCGTCGCGACGCCGCCTTCAAGGCCGCCCAGGCCCAGCTCGACCAGGCCAAGGCCCAGGCCGACGTGCAAGGCAACCAGGCCGGCTATGCGCAGCTGGTGGCCGATGGCGCGGGCGTCGTCACCAGCGTCAACGCCGAGCCCGGCC
>SEEY01000795.1 GCA_004211235.1 Rubrivivax sp. | reverse complement strand
TCCATGTTGGCCAGGATGGAGTTGGTGTAGTTGGACACCGTCTTGGCCTGCGTCATCGTGATGTTGACGTGATGGCGCGTGTAGGAGCTGGTCTTGACGCGGATGCCGCGCTTGAGGCCGTCCTCGCCGAGGTAGGCGCCCCAGCTCCACGCGGCCACCATCAGGTGAACCTGGTTGCCCTTGGGACTGACGCCGAGCTTCTCGGAACCGATCCAGATCAGCGGGCGGATGTAGGCGCTCTTCAGGTTGTTGGCCTTCACGACCGCGCGCTGCGCCTCGTTGACCTCTTCCTGCGAGAACGGCAGCTTCATGCGCAGGATCTTGCCGCTGTTGAACAGACGCTGCGTGTGCTCCTGCAGCCGGAAGATGGCGGTGCCATTGACCGTGTCATAGGCGCGTACGCCCTCGAAGGCGCCGCAGCCGTAGTGCAGCGTGTGGGTCAGCACGTGGATCTTGGCGTCGCGCCAGTCGACGAGCTCGCCGTCCATCCAGATCTTGCCGTCGCGGTCGTGCAGGGGGGCGGGAACCATCAGGAACTCCAGGTGCTTTGAGGAAAAACGGCGATTTTACGAAGAGCCCGCCCCTAAGTCCGTGCCTTGCCCCGCACGCAGCAGCCGCCACTCGGCGAGCTTGCCTTTCCTGAGCACCACTTCCACCGCGTCGTCGCCCGGATCACGCCAGACATAGGTCTCCGGCGCCTGCTTCACGCCCAGGCTGCCGGCCAGCGAGATCAGGTCGACCAGCTTCATGCCCTTGTGCAGCTTGCTGTTCAGCATCACGGCATTGCCGACCGAGCCCATCGGCGCGGCGCCGGCCAGCTTCATGACGCGCATCAGCCGCGACATCTGCAGCAGCAGCCAGAAGACGATGCCGGTCGTGGCGAAGATGACGCCCTGCCAGCCCAGCAGTCCGCCGCCGACCAGGAGGGCAGCGAGGGCCAGCCCGACGCCGATCCAGGCGTTCACGGCTGCGGATCTCCGGGACCGTCTTCGCGCGCCCAGTCGTAGGCCCGCTCCACCTTGGCGACGCGCAAGGTGTAGTGCCGGTACCAGTCACGGCGGCCGGTATCGCGGGCGATGCGGTGCTCGGCATGGCGCCGCCAGGCGGCGATGTCCTCGGCGCTGCGCCAGTAGGACACGGTGATCCCGAGGCCGTCCTCGCCCCGTGCGCTCTCCGCACCGAGGTAGCCCGGCTGCTGGGCCGCCAGCGCGCCCATGTGGTCGGCCATGTCGCCGTAGCCGCCGTCGACGGCGGTGCGCTGGCTGGTGAAGATGACGGCGTAGTAGGGAGGCTGGGGCAGGGCGCTCATGATGGCGCGCATCCTGCCACGGCCGTCAGCCTGGGACCTTCAGCAGCACGCAGCGCACCCACTGGCCCGACTCCAGCGCGTCCTGGTGGCCGGCGAGGAACTGCTCGGCCGTCGAATTTCGCGCCGTGAAGCACATGCCGTGCAGGATGCCCATGCGAGGCACGGGGCGCGACCATCTGCGTTCGACGACGCCGTTGAACCAGGACACCTGCTCGTCGTCGGAGTCCACGTCCGCCCGGCCCAGCAGCAGCACCACCTCGTACTTGTCCTCGGTCAGCGGTTCGGAGGCGCTGGTCAGCACCTGCATGCCGCCATCGCTCATGTTCAGCACCAGACCGGCCGGCCCCTGGCTGAACTGCACGGGCTTGAAGACCCAGCCGGGCAGGGATTCCGCATCGTGCTGGGCGGCGAGAAAGTCGGTACGAACGTGCTGCCTGAGGTTGGCGGGATCGGACATGAAAAGGGCTCCTCCGGTGGACGGCCAATCCTAAGCAGACTTTGCACGGCCGCGACCCCCTGAAAACCTAGGTCCGCGGAGCCGGCGGCGCGGGCCGCGCGCTCTGCAACGCAGGCGCCTAGACAAGCCCGCGCAGCACCTCGATCGCCTGCTCGACGCGCTCGACGGCGTGGATGGTCAGCCCCTCGATGGCCTTCTTGGGCGCATTCGCCTTGGGC
>SEEY01000794.1 GCA_004211235.1 Rubrivivax sp. | reverse complement strand
GGTGGTGGACGCGACCGTGGGCGAGCCGCCGGGGTTGGTCAGCGCCAGGGCCTTGGAGAAGGTCGGCGCCTCGGCATCGTTGGCAGCGACGGTGAGCGTGCCGACCATGAAGCCGTCGGAAGCCTGGGCGTGCTGGACGTCGAAGGCGCGCGCATCGACGGCGAAGGTCTGGCTGCCGGAAGGCGCTGGCTCGGCCGCATTCGGAGCCCAGTCCTGCCAGCCGTCGGGCAGGCTGGCGTGAGGAACCTGGCCAGGATGCTGCGCCAGCGCGTCGGCGGGGTCGTAGGCGCCATCCAGCGTCTGCGCGTACGGGTCGACCGGCTGCATGACGACGGCATGGGCCGCGCCGAGCACCGGGTCGGCCGACAGCAGGACACGCGGCTCCAGCGCTTCAAGCTTGTAGGCGTCGCGCATCGCGCGCGCCAGGCGCACCAGTCCGCTCACGATGCCAGGCCTTCACCCGCAACGCGGGTTAGGCAGGCAAGGAAGGCGGCGTACATGCGGGCGAGCATAACGAAGGCGAAAGGGCAATCCCATGAGAGTTTTCAGCATCGACCGTGCTTTCCGCACCCCCGATCAGGCGGTAGCGAGGCGATTCGGAACGAGCCATTTATCCAGACGCTTTTGAGCCCGGGACTGCGACAGCTTCACGTCCTAGGACTTATCCGTGTCCGTCGCGGCGGGGCCTTCACCGATACTGGAAAGCGCTCGCGCGACCAGGCTGCGAGGTTGCGGCGTCTGCCGGCCCGCCAGCCGTTCCCATACCGTGTCAGAAGGATTTGCGATGTTCGAGAAAGTCGTCCCCGTCAACCGTGAACGTCACGCCCGCACCCGTATCAAGGAGATCACCGGTTTCGGTTTCGCGAAGGACTTCCACATCGCCTACCTGACGATGCACGAGTTCGCCCGCGCCGCGGCCGTCTACCCGATCGTCTTCGTCGAAGACAAGGAAAAGGACGCTTTCCGCCCCGTCACGCTGCTCGGCCTGGATGCCGGCGAGAACCTGTTTGTCGGCGACGCCGGCAAATGGGAAGCAAGCTACATCCCCGCCATCATCCGCCGCTACCCGTTCGCGCTGGCCGGCAGTGCCACCGAGGGTCAATTCACGATCTGCCTGGACGAAGGCAGCAGCCTCGTCAGCGTCGACGGCAAGGACGGCGAGGGCAATGCGCTGTTCGACGACAAGGGTGAGCCGACGCAGGTGATCGAGAACGTCAAGCGCTACCTGGCCGAGCTGCAGCAGATGGACCAGATCACGCTGGAGTTCTCCAAGACGCTGGCCGAACTCAACATGTTCACGCCGCTGCAGATGCGCGTGCGCGAAGGCGACCGCGAGAAGAACATCGCCGGCTGCTGGGTCGTCAACGAGGAGCGGCTGAACAACCTGTCCAACGACAAGTTCCTGGAGCTGCGCACCAAGCGCTACCTGCCGGCCATCTATGCGCAGCTGATGTCGCTGGCCCAGATCGAGCGGCTGATGCAGCTGAAGGACAAGCGCATCGCCGGCGCCAAGGCCTCCTGATGCCCGCACGCGCCGCGGCCTGGCGCCATGCACTCGGCGCCGCGGTCGCGGCGGCGGCCTGCGCTTCTCCCGCGCTGGCAGGGGTCGACCGGAGCGATGCGCAGACGACGGGGGAGTTCGGCCCCGCACCGGTCCAGTACGAGCCCTATGTGCCACCGCCCAAGCCGCCCTCGCAGCGGCCCGCGCGGCTGGACGCGCGCACGCTGACGCAGCTGGCGCTGGAGCAGAACGCCGAGGTGCTCTATGCCCGGCTGCAGTCGCGCGTGTCCGAGCAGGCGGCCGAGGCCGAGAGCGGCCTTTACATGCCCATCGCCTACGCCAACCTGCGCCGCGAGGGCCGCAACCGCCAGCGCACGGTCGAGGAAAGGCTGACCGCCGCGTTAGGCGGCATCACGCGGCGCAGGTTGGCGTAGGCGATGGGCATGTAAAGGCCGCTCTCGGCCTCGGCCGCCTGCTCGGACA
>SEEY01000793.1 GCA_004211235.1 Rubrivivax sp. | reverse complement strand
CTGGTGGCTGGCGCGGTGACCGCCAGCCTTGATGCGGCCACCGGCCTGCTGACCGAGCTGGCACGCGATGGCCGGGTGCAGGCGCTGTCGAACGGCCCGCGGCCGTCGGTCGAGCGACGACGAGCCGCGGGCCGTTCGACAGCGCCTGCACCCGGCCATCGCGTGCCAGCTCGGTCAGCAGGCCGGTGGCCGCATCAAGGCTGGCGGTCACCGCGCCAGCCACCAGCTTCAGGCTGGCACCGTCCTTGACGACATTCGGCGTGCCGACACGGGCGCCAGGCCGCTGTGGCCGCTCGGGCAACGCCCAGACCCAGGTCCCCAGTTGATCGCCGCCCTTGCTGGCCGTCAGCCGCAGCGCGTCGGCCTGCTGCCAGCCCGCGGGCAGCGGCAGTTTCAGCTCGCCGCCCGCATGCGGCGCCACCTTGGGGCCGTCCAGCTCACCGCTGGACAGCACCGTGTCGTCCTGCTGCTGCGGCCCGGCGAAGCGCAGCCATTCCCAGCGCAAGCGCACCTCGGCCAGCGACGTGAAGTCGTAGTCGTTGCTCAACTTCAGTCGCCCATCGAAGCCCTTGCCGAACTGCGGCGCCTCGACCTGCACCGGCGACCAGATCGCCTTGACCGTGTGCCAGCTCGCCTCCTTCTCACCGTGCGGGCCGACGATGCCGTCCGGCGCATAGGTGCCGAAGAGGTCGATGCGTCCGCCCTGGTCGGTGCGGGCGACGCCTTCGTCGGCCAGGTTCCACAGGAAGCCGCCCGCGCCGCGCGGCGAGGCCTTCATGGCGCGCCAGTAGTCGTCCAGCCCGGAGCCATGCCCGCCGTCGAACAGGCCGTGCAGGAACTCGGTGGGCATGACGAGCATCGGCCCCGCCAGGCGCTTGAGCAGGTCGGGGTAGCGCGGGTAGTGCTTGGTGTCGATGCCGCCGAATTGCTCCCAGGGGTGCAGCACCGGCCGGCCCTGCGGGTCGTAGAGCGCGAAGTCGCGGTCCAGCTCGCGGTTCCAGCCGCCCTCGTTGCCATTGGTCCAGATCAGGATGCTCGGGTGGTTGACATCCCGCTCCACCAGCGAGCGCAGCAGCTTGCGGCCGTTCTCGGTGTCGTGGCCCTTTTGCCAGCCGCTGAGCTCGTTGATCACGTACAGGCCGAGCTCGTCCGCCGCCTCCAGGAAGGCCGTCTCCGGCGCGTAGTGGGCCACGCGGATCGCGTTCATGTTCAGCGCGCGGATGGCGCGCACGTCCTCATACGCCTGGGCGCGCGACACGGCACGGCCCGTCTCGGGGCGGAAGCTGTGGCGGTTCACGCCCTTCATCATCACGCGCTGGCCGTTCAGGTAGAGGCCCTGTCCTTCGCGGACTTCGAAGGTCCGGAAGCCGAAGCGCTCGCGCATCTCGTGCACCGCCATGTCGCCCGCAAACAGCGTCAGGTCCAGCCAGTAGAGGGTGGGCGACTCGGCGGACCACAGCCGTGGCTGCTTGATCCGGCCAGCCACTCGCACCAGGCCGGCGCCGCCTGCGGGAACGGCCGTCGTGAAGGGTTCACCGACCTCAGCGCCCTCCTTCGTGCGCACCTGCCCGACCACCCGCGTCACCGTGCGCGGCGCGCGCAGCGTCACCTGGGCGGCCAGCTCGCCCGTGGCCTTGGCATCGATGGCGACGTGCGCGATGGACTCGGCCGGCGCTGCCTCCAGCCACACCGGCCGGTAGATGCCGCCGAAGACCCAGTAGTCGCCATGGCGCTCGGCCAGCTCGGTCGCGGCATTGGCCGAAGCCTCGCTGACGGTCACCTCGAGATCGTTCTCCTCGCCGACCTTCACCAGCTTGGTGATGTCATGGCTGAAGCGATTGAAGCCGCCCTGGTGAATGGGCCCGGCGGGCTTACCGTTCACCTTGACCGTCGTGTCCGTCATGGCCGCTTCGAAGACGATGCGCACCGAGCGGCCCTGCCAGTCGGCCGGCACCGTGAAGCGGTGGCGGTAGGTGCCCGTATCG
>SEEY01000792.1 GCA_004211235.1 Rubrivivax sp. | reverse complement strand
CTACGTCGGCAGCGGCAAGCTGCAGGACTTCGTTGCGCTGATCACGGGTGCCGACTCCGGCATCGGCCGCGCGGTCGCCGTGCTGTTCGCCCGCGAAGGCGCCGATGTGGCCGTGGCCTATCACTCATCGACGGAAGACGCCGAGGAGACGCGCCGCTGCATCGAGGCCGAGGGCCGGCAGTGCCTGCTGCTGCAGGGCGACGTGAAGGACAGCGCCTGGTGCGACAGTGCCGTGGCCCAGGTGATCGCGCGCTTCGGCAAGCTCGATGTGCTGGTCAACAACGCCGCCTTCCAGGAGCATGCGGCCTCGCTGGAGGACCTGGACGACGAGCGCATCCGCGAGACGCTGGACACCAACATCGGCGGCTACCTGCGCATGGCCCGCGCGGCGTTGCCGCATTTGAAGGAGGGGGCCTCCATCATCAACACCGGCTCGACGACCGGCCTGCGCGGCAGCCCCCAGCTCATCGACTACTCGGCCACCAAGGGCGCCATCCATGCGCTGACCAAGTCCCTGGCCAGCAACCTGCTCGAGCGAGGCATCCGCGTCAACGCTGTCGCGCCGGGGCCGGTCTGGACGCCGCTGAACCCGGCCGACTCGCCGGCGGAGAAGGTCGCCAAGTTCGGCCAGAGCACCGACATGAAGCGTGCAGCCCAGCCGGAGGAGCTGTCGCCGGCCTATGTCTTCCTGGCGTCACCGGTGTGCGCCGGCTACATCACCGGCATCGTGCTGCCGATCACCGGAAGCGTCGGCGCCATCTAGCAGCGCTTCGCCGGGTCTCGCTTTGCTGGAGGGCACGCCGTTTGCCGTATGTGATGGCTTGCCTTTCACCTCCAACCCTTGAGGAAACACCATGGCCACCACGACTCCCTTCCCCACTTCCTCTGCTTCCCCCGCCACGACGACGGGCGGTGCTGCCGCGGCTGGCGTCAATGACGTGGCCAACAAGGCCAACGATGCCGTCGACAAGGGCGCCTCAGCGGGCCAGGACGTGCTGAACCGCGTTGTGCAGGGCGCCCACTCCGCCATCGACCGTCTGGCCGAGACGGCCGGCCCGGCCGTGCAGCGCGTGCAGGACGGCGTTCAAGCCGCCGGCGACACGCTCAGCCAGAAGGCCC
The DNA here is from genome assembly GCA_004211235.1 of Rubrivivax sp. The sequence continues at coordinate 866 of SEEY01000792.1, read as the reverse complement.
AGGACGCCCGCGAACTGGGCGATGAGTGGACCGAGACGCTGCGCTCCACCGTGCGCGACAACCCGCTGACCGCCATCGCCACGGCGCTGGCTGTCGGCGTGCTGGTGGCCCGCCTGACGCGCTGAGATGGCGCCCCTCGCCCAACCTCGCATTGCTGAACGCGAGCGAGCCCGGTCGGTCATGCAGACGGCGCAGCCTGCAGCGTGGCTGCCGTTCGGCGGGCACGACAAGTCCCCGGGACTTGCCGTGTCCGGCCTCGCTCCCCGATGGAGCGGCTTGGTGAACCGGGTTCCGACACAGGCAGTCCCTGCGGACCGCCTGTGCCTGCGACAGGCCAAGGGCCTCCGGCCGTTGGCGGCTCCGCGCCCGGCCTGCAATGCTTGGGTGAGGCCATCTTGACCGAGCCGATGACCGACACACCGCCACCCGCCGCCAAGGGCGCGGCAGCACCGCCGTCGCTGCTGCAGCAACTGCAGGGGCTGGCGCGCGAGCTGCCGAGGATGCTCAGCGACCGCGTCGAGTTGCTGGCGCTGGAGCTGCAGCGTGCCGCGCAGTCGCTGGTGCAGATCGTCGTGCTGGTGGTGGCCATCGCCATCCTCGGCGTGACCGTCTGGCTGACGCTGTGGGCGGCGCTGGTCACCGTGCTCGTGCACGCCGGCCTGCCGCTGCTGGCGGCGCTGTTGCTGACCATCGCCATCAACGTGGTCGTCATCGCGCTGGCGGTCGCGCGTGTGCGCCGCCTGCTGCCGCGCCTGCAGCTGCCGGCCACGCGGCGCCACCTGACCGTGGCGCCTGATCCCAGTCCCACGCCGGAAACCCATGCCGATGACCGCGCCTCCTGACATCGATGCCCTCATCCGTGAGGC
>SEEY01000791.1 GCA_004211235.1 Rubrivivax sp. | reverse complement strand
GCCCCGCTGACCATCGGCCAACTGGCCCGGCGAGCGGGCGTCGCGACGAGTGCCTTGCGCTTTTACGAAGCCGAAGGCCTGCTCGCCGGGCCAGTTGGCCGATGGTCAGCGGGGCAGACGAAGAAATGCTTGACTTCAAGTTCACTTCAACTTCGAGCATGACGGCCATGTTCCCACGGACGAGGTTTCCATGTTCATGAACGCCATTGCGCCTGCCAGCCTTGCCCAGCTGCACCACCTGTTCGATGCAGGCCAGGCGCTGTCCGCCACCTACCGCGGCGGTTTGAGCAACCACCTGCCGATGGCGCAGCAGGCGCTGCTGGAGCTCGGTGCTTCCGCTGCACGGCTGCAGGCCTTCACGGAGGCCGCCGAGGCCGTGCTGGAGCCGCGCATCGCTGCCCGGCCGGCGCGCATCGCTGTCGATCATGACCTGGGCCGGCCCGACAGCGACGCTGCCTGGCGCGCCCACTTCGCGGCACGCATCGCCGAACTCGGCTCGGGCGCCGCGCTGGGCGAAGCGCTCGCGCTGCTGCTGCCGGGCGCCGGCGCCATCGCGTTCCACGGCCTGATCCGCACGGGTCATGCCGTGCTGGCCGGTCACGAGGGCGAACTGGCTGCGGCCCTCGCGCACTGGGCGTCGCACTTCATGCCGCTGACGGCAACCGATGGCGGCCCGGCACTGGAACTTCCCGAGTGGTCGCAGGCGCTGGCGACGCTGGCGCGCCCGGTCTACCCGCCCGGCAGCCTCATCACAGGCCGCATGCAGGCCTGGGGCGCCGCGGCCGGCTTTGCTTCCATCGCCCCCCGCCTGCGGCACGGGCCCGACACGCTTCGCAGCCTCGCCCTGCTCGCCGCCCGCACCTACGCTTGCACCGGCAACTTCACCGTGCTGCATCTGCTGACCGCCAGCCATGCGATGAGCGTGCTGCAGCCTTGGTGGCCCACGCCGGAACTGCCACGCGGCTTCACTGTGGCCGCTGCCGCCGGCCTGCTGGCCAGCGGCGCGGCGCCCGCATTCACGCTGGAGCAGCCGCCCGAACGCGCCTGGCCGGCGCTGATCTCCGCCGCCTGCGCGCAGGACGACGCCCACGTCATCAAGCTCACCCACGCCGCCTGGCGCCTCGACCGACGCTGGCCCGACCCCGCCTGGCGCCGTGCCGTCGAGCGCGTCATTCCAGTTTGATGGAATGAAACGTCCAGTAAACTGGATGCATGACGGACACCATCACGGAACTCATCGGCCGGCGCCTGCGTGAGCTGCGCGCCGCAGCCGGCCTGTCGCTGGACGCGCTGGCGCACAAGAGCGGTGTGAGCCGCTCCAACATCTCGCTGATCGAGCGCGGCCAGAGCAGCCCCACGGCGGTGGTGCTGGACAAGCTCTCGTCGGCGTTGGGCGTCAGCGTCGCGTCGATGTTCGAGGTCGGGCCGGCGCCCGCCGCGCCGTCGCCCCTGGCGCGCGTGGCCGACCAGCCGGTGTGGAGCGACCCGGCGTCGGGCTACCTGCGCCGCAACGTGTCACCGCCCGGCGTGTCGCCGCTGCAGCTGGTGGACGTCGTCTTTCCCGCCGGCCAGCGGGTGGCCTTCGAAACCTCCGAGCGTGACACCGACATCCATCAGCTTGTCTGGATGATCGACGGCGTCATGGAGATCGCGCACGGCGCCGATCTCTGGAGGCTCGACGCGGGCGACTGCCTGGCCGTGCGGCTGGATGCGCCCATCCGCTTCCACAACCCCGGCAGCAAGCCGGCCCGTTATCTCGTTGCCCTGACCGGAGCCCGGCCATGACCCTCATTCGTGAACTCGACGGCGCCGAGGCGCTGGCCCGTATCGATGAACTCGCCGACGTCCTGCGCGACTGCGTCGAAGGCGGCGCGTCCGTGGGCTTCATGCTGCCGCTGGCCGAGGGGCGGCCGGAAGCTTTCTGGCGCCAGGTGGCGGCCGGCGTCTCGGCCAGCGGCAGCATGAAGCCCACGGACGCGCCGCCTTCGAC
>SEEY01000790.1 GCA_004211235.1 Rubrivivax sp. | reverse complement strand
GTCGTGACGAGGGCCGCGGCCGTCACCGCAAGCACCGGGTTCAGCGCCAGCTGCGACACGGCGGCCATCGACACGCCGCCCGCCGCCGCGCCCGCCAGCAGCAACCCGGCGCCTTCCGTCCACAGCGTGGCGTGCTGGGCCAGCCAGCCGGTGACGCCCGCCCAGCCGGAACGCTTCAACGCGCCCTTGTGCAGGCGCGTGGCGAGCGTGGGGTTCTTGCCGCCGCCGGCGGCGCGGTGCTCCTCGCGCATCTGCGCGTAGAGCTTCTCGGCGCCGCGGATCTCCTCGGCCGTCGGCTTGGTGCGCACGGACATGAAGCCGCTGATGCCCGTGGCATCCCGCACCGGCGTGACGCTGGCGCGCACCCAGTAGAAGCCGCCGTCCTTGCGCCGGTTCTTGACCAGCGCCGTCCACGGCTCGCCGGCCTTGAGCGTGGCCCACATGTCGCGGAAGGCCTCGGCCGGCATGTCCGGGTGGCGGATCATGTTGTGCGGCTGGCCGATGATGTCCTCGCGCTGGAAGCCGCTGGCCTCCACGAACGCCGGGTTGCAGTAGGTGATATGACTCTGCAGGTCCGTCGTCGACACCAGGGGGCTGTCGGCCCTGAGCACGTATTCCTGCTGAGTCACGGGTCCGTTGTCGCGCATGGCACGCCTCCCTAACTTGTTGTTCGCAAGTGGGGGAATGTCTGCCGGTGCTCCCTGGGAAGCAAGGTGCGGATTGCCTTTGAGCGGTCGCTGCCTTGCGCCAGATCAAGCGCGGTGCAGTTGCGGGCTCGAGGACGCCTCAGTGCGTCGATGCAGCGGCGTCACGCTCGGCGGCGTCCTGCGCGCGGCGCTCGTCCAGCCGCGCGGCCAGGCGCTGCACCTGCTGCACGGACAGCAGATGGGCGTAGGCCCAGCCCAGCCAGCCCTTGACGGCCAGGTCCTGCAGCGTGGCGGCGTCCAGCGCCCGCAGCCGGGCTTCGTTGACGGTCTTGAAGCCGCGCAGCGTGCTCTTCAGGCCATCGAGCGTGTACTCGATGACGCCGTCCTGCAGCAGTTCCAGCGCCGCGAGCTGGTTGGCGAAGTCGCGGCTGGCCTGCATCTCCTGGCGGAAGTTCAGCAGGAAGCGCTTGATCTCCTCCAGCCAGGGCGTCTCCTGGCCGTCGGCTTCGAACAGTGCCTCGCCCTTGTCGGTGTTGAGCCCCGGGCAGGCGCGGTCCAGGCAGACGGTGATGTCGGCATCGCCATCGCCCTCGGCCAGCACGAAGGGATAGCGGCGGAAGAACGCCGGCAGATAGCTGCTGCGCGCCCAGCTGCCATCCGGCTGCACGAACAGGTTCTCGTGGTCACGCAGGCCCACCAGCGCAGCCAGGCTGTGGCCGTCGGCGGCCTCGATGAAGACGCAGGGGAAGTCGAGTGCCGCCAGCGGCAGCTCGCTCGCGGCGATCAGCACCGAGTTGGTCTCGCGGGCGAAGGCGAACGGCTGGGCCGGTGGTGCGAGCTTGAGCGTGCGGTGCTGCTCGCGGTTGAGGGCAACGACGTCGTCGTAGATCAGCAGGGTTTTCATGGCGGTGTCCAGCACACGGCCAAGGCGAGGCCGCAGAGGGCCGATTCTGCTGAACGCGGCGGGCGGCAGGCTCCCCTGTTCCGGGGACCGGGCTACCAGGTGGCTGCGTAGGTCAGCTGCACACGCCGTGCCTGAGGTCGCACCATCAGCTTGCTCTGGGCCCCGAGCTTGTATGACAGCGCCCCGCGCAGGCCGACGAGACCGTCGCTCTTGTTGCGCGAGAAGTTCATGCGCGAGGCCCAGCCGGTATCGCGCTGCCAGACGGGTGCTTCCACGCCGCCGCTCAGGCGCGTCGTCAAGTCGTAGCTCACGCCGGCCCAGACCGCCTCGCGCATGAACTTCTCGCGCAACAAGAGCGACGGTCTCGTCGGCCTGCGCGGGGCGCTGTCATACAAGCTCGGGGCCCAGAGCAAGCTGATGGTGCGACCTCAGGCACGGCG
>SEEY01000789.1 GCA_004211235.1 Rubrivivax sp. | reverse complement strand
GTCGAACACCTCGGCCGCCGCCTGGCGCACGATGCGCGGCGTGACCTGCGCCTGGCCGCCGGCATAGCCGCCGAGCAGCGCACGGTCACACAGCAGGTTGATCCGGCGCGGCACGCCGCGGGTGAGCTGGTGGATGAGCCGCATCGCGGCGGCGTCGAAAGGCATCGCACCGGTCAAGCCGGCCACGTGCAGGCGGTGGCGGATGTACTGCGTGGTTTCGGCCTCGGACAGCGCGCCGAGATGGAAGCGCGCGATGACGCGCTGGGCCAGCTGCTCCAGCTCGGGCCGCGCCAGCATGCCGCGCAGCTCGGGCTGGCCGATCAGCACCACCTGCAGCAGCTTGCGCTCCGAGGTCTCCAGGTTGGTCAGCAGGCGCAACTGCTCCAGCACGTCGGCCGAGAGGTTCTGCGCCTCGTCGATGATCAGGACGTTGTTGCGGCCCGCCGCGTGCTGGGCCAGCAGGAAGGCGTTGAGCGGGTCGACATAGTCCTTCACCGTGAGCGCTCCGGGCGGCACCGGGGCGTGGAACTCGTCGCAGATGGCCTGCAGGAGCTCGGTGACGGTGAGCTCGGGATTGAAGATGTAGGCGACGTTGCAGTTCGCCGGGATCTGCTCCAGGAAGCAGCGGCAGACGGTGGTCTTGCCGGCGCCGATCTCGCCGGTCAGCAGCACGAAGCCGCCGCCGCCGTCCAGCCCGTACAGCAGGTGCGCCAGCGCCTCCCGGTGGCGCTCGCTCATGAACAGGTAGTGGGGATCCGGCGCGATCGAGAACGGCGCTTGTTTCAAGCCGAAGAAGGTCGCGTACATGGCCGGCAGGATAACCAGTGCACCGCCCAAGGCGAGCGTCACCGCGCTGGAGGCTACGAAGCGAAAAGGTCCCGCTGCTGATAGAACGGCCGCATTTCGGGCCGAGCGCCGGGCCGCTCCCAAGCCGGCCCGGTTGGCGATGTGCGAGCGGCTCAATGCCGCGAGCATCGCCGCCCCCTCGGGGCCGACTGGGCCTGCCCGCGTTCAGCGGTGCAGGACCAGGCGAGGGGCTCCAGTCACGCCGCCAGACGGAACACCCGCACCGATTGCGTCACCAGCTCGGCGCGCTGCGCCAGCGACATGGCCGAGGCCGACAGCTCCTCCACCAGCGCCGAGTTCTGCTGCGTGATGCCGTCGATGTTGGCAACGCTGCCGTTGACCTCGCCGATGCCGCCGCTCTGCTGTTGCACCGCCACGCTGATGCGGCCGATCAGCTCGTTCATCTGGTCCACCGCGGTCTCTGCCTGCTTGGCGGAGCGGCCGGTGTCGGCCACGATGCGTGCGCTCTCCTCGACACGGCTGCGCGAGTCCTCGGCCAGCTTCTTGATCTCCTGCGCCGCCTCGCGGGTGCGGCCGGCCAGCGTGCGCACCTCGGATGCGACGACCGCGAAGCCGCGGCCCGCATCCCCGGCGCGGGCGGCCTCGACGGCAGCGTTCAGCGCCAGGATGTTGGTCTGGAAGGAGATGCTGTCGATGACGCCGACGATCTCGTTGATGCGCGTCGTCGACTCGCGCACCGACTCCATGCGTTCGCTGGCCTGCAGGCTGGTCGCCCCCGTGGCGCGCGCCGCGGCAGCGGTGTCCTTGGCCAGGTCGCGGGCCTGGAAGGCGCCGTCGGCCGTGTGCTTGACGGTGGCGGCTACTTCCTCCAGTGCGGCAGCGGCCTGCTGGAGGCTGCCGGACTGCTGCTCGGTGCGCTCGCCCAGGTCGCGGCCCCCGGCGGCAATCTCGGAGCAGGCCATGTGGACGCCGTCCACCTCGCTGCGCACGTCCCCCACGACGGCCTGCAGGTTGACGTTGAGCTGGGCCAGCGCACGCATCAGCCGACCCTGCACATCGTTGCTGCGCGCCGCAAGCTTCTGCGTCAGGTCACCCGAGGCGAGGCGCTCCGCGGCCAGCGCCGCTTCGAGAAGACCGCGGCTGCTGCGCGCGCGCAGCCAGGCCAGCAGCGGCACGGTCGTGACG
>SEEY01000788.1 GCA_004211235.1 Rubrivivax sp. | reverse complement strand
GTCGATGAAACGCTGGTCGATGCCCTCGTAGCGGCCGCACAGCAGGATGGCGCCCGGGCCGGTAGCCAGTTGCTGGATGCGCGCCTGGTCGATGCGCGCGCCGGTGGGCGTGAAGTGGATGACGGCCGGCGCCGCTTCGCCGCGGTCCGCGGTGGCCGCCGCGAGCGCCTTCTCCATCGGCTCGACGAGCATGACCATGCCCGGCCCGCCACCGTAGGGGCGGTCGTCGACGCGGCGGTAGTTGTCGTCCGCGAAATCGCGCAGCGGCCACAGCCGCACGTCGACCTGTCCGCTCTCGAAGGCGCGCCGCGTGACACCGTGCGTCAGGTGCGGCGCGAACAGCTCCGGGAAGATCGTCAGGATGTCGAAGCGCATGGCTTCAGAAATCCAGACCCCAGTCGGCCGTGATCCGCTTCGCCTCCAGGCTCACGTCGTCGATGAAGGTGGCGACGAAGGGAATCAGACGCTCCTGGTCCGGCTTGGCCGGTTCTTCGACGCCGGGCGGCAGCAGGCGCAGCACGGCGTGCGGGCCGGTGTCGATCAGGCCGATGACGCGGCCCAGCGCCTCACCCTCGCGGTTGACGACGTCCAGGCCGATCAGGTCGACCCAGTAGTACTCGCCGTCCGGCGTGCGCGGGAAGTCGCTGCGCGGGACGAAGATCTCGTGGCCGCGCAGCGCCTCGGCGGCATTGCGGTCCTCCACGCCGTCAGCGGTCGCGACGATGCCCTCGCCCTGTTCGCGCAGCGAGCGCACGGCGAGGATCAACTGGGCGGGCTTGGGGCCGGTGGACTTCAGGTACCAGCGCTTGGCGCTGAACAGCGCGTCGGCGTCGGTTGAATAAGCCTGCACCTTGAGGCCGCCCTTGATGCCCCAGGCATCGAGGATGCGCCCCACGGGCTGCAGGTCATCGGGCCAGGACGCACCAGCCGGCGCCGAGGCGTCCCTGGAAGCAAAAGACGGCGCCGAGGCGCCGTCTTGTTGAGGCTTGTTGCCTGCCACGCCTGCTTAGGCGGCAGCGACCGCGGCCGTCTTGGCGTCGTCGACCAGGCGGGCGACGGTGGGCGACAGCTGGGCGCCGACACCGATCCAGTAGCTGACGCGGTCCTGCTCGACGCGCAGCTTCTCGGCGGCACCCGATGCGATCGGGTTGTAGAAGCCGACGCGCTCGATGAAGCGGCCGTCACGACGCTGGCGGCTGTTGGCCACGACGATGTTGTAGAAGGGGCGCTTCTTGGAGCCGCCGCGGGCCAGACGAATCACAACCATGATGTTTCCTAAAAATTGGGTGACCACCGCACGAGGAGACACTCAAGTAGCGAGCAAGTCGGATAGCAGAAACCTCTGCCGGGGGAGGCACCGTAGATACGCCGCAGCCATCTGCGACCAGCGCCAAACCCAGCATTATAAACTCGACTTTCACTGCTTCCGAACCGACCGATGTCACAGAGCCCTCCCGCCGCCTCGCCTCTCCTGCTTCGCCCCAGCGTCGAGGGCGACCTGCAGGCCATCCAGGCCATCTATGCCCAGGCCGTGCAGGAAGGCACAGGCACCTTCGAGACCGAGGTGCCTGGCGTTGACGAGATGGGCCGCCGCCGGGCGGAGGTGCTGGGCCGCAATCTGCCGTGGCTGGTGGCCGAGCGCGCAGGCGTGGTGCTTGGCTATGCCTACGCGAACTACTTCCGCCCCCGCCTGGCCTACCGCTTCTGCGTCGAGGATTCGATCTACCTTGCTCCCGCAGCTCAAGGCCAGGGCGTCGGCCGGCTGCTGCTTGCCGAATTGATGGCGCGCTGCGAGGCATCCGGCGCGCGCCAGATGCTGGCCGTGATCGGCGATGCAGCGAACGCCGGCTCGATCGGCGTGCACACCGCCCTGGGCTTCAAACACACCGGCGTGCTGAAAAGCGCGGGCTGGAAGTTCGGCCGCTGGCTGGACGTCGTGCTGATGCAGCGCGCGCTTTTCAGCACGCCGGTGTGTTTGAAGCCCAGGGCGGTG
>SEEY01000787.1 GCA_004211235.1 Rubrivivax sp. | reverse complement strand
TCGAGCCGACCGCCGGCGCCCTGCTGAACCTGACGCAGGACCACCTCGACTGGCACGGCGACATGGCCGCCTACGGCCGCGCCAAGGCACGCGTCTTCGGCCGGCAGCGCCGCCACGGGTTCCGCGACCTCCTCGGCAACGTCTTCGCCCGGCGCATCTTCGATCTCGGCCGCCAGCACCTCGGCCGGCGTCTCGACGGGCACCGGGTCGGGCTCTTTCGCCAACGCCTCGGTCAACGTGTCCAGCAGCGTCGGGCCGATGTTGCCGGCCACTGCCACGCGCTTGCCGGCGTGCTCGACGAGCAGGCCGGTCATGCAGGTGGTGGTCGTCTTGCCGTTGGTGCCGGTGATGGCGAGCACGGCCGGCGCGTAGCCGTGCTGGGCCTTCAGCGCTGCGAGCGCGTCGGCGAACAGGTCCAGTTCGCCGCGCACGGCCGGGCCGTGGGCATAGACGGCGGCCAGGCGCGCGTCCAGCGGCGACAGGCCGGGGCTCTTCAGCACGGCGTTGAAGCCGGCGACGATCTCTGCCGTCAAGTCGCCGGTGATGAACGTCGCCGTCTCACCCAACGCTGCCAGCTGCGGCGGCTGCTCGCGCGAGTCCCACACCGTGACCAGCGCGCCGAAGCCCGCGCACCAGCGGGCCATCGCGAGACCGGAGTCTCCAAGGCCCAGCACGAGCACGCGCTGTTCGTTGAGTTGCGGCAGGTCCAGCTTCATCGGCTTACCGCAGCTTCAGGCTGGCCAGGCCGACCAGGCAGAGCAGCATCGTGATGATCCAGAAGCGGATGACGACCTGCGTCTCGTTCCAGCCGCTCTTCTCGAAGTGGTGGTGCAGCGGCGCCATCTTGAAGATGCGCCGGCCGGTGCCGAAGCGCTTCTTCGTGAACTTGAACCAGCTCACCTGCAGCATCACGCTGAGAACTTCGGCGACGAAGATGCCGCCCATGATGCCGAGCACGATTTCCTGGCGCGTGATGACGGCGATGGTGCCCAGGCCGCCGCCGAGCGCCAGCGCGCCGACGTCGCCCATGAAGACCTGCGCCGGGTGCGCGTTGAACCACAGGAAGGCCAGGCCCGCGCCGGCCATCGCCGCGCAGAAGATCAGCAGTTCGCCTGCGCCCGGGATGTAGGGCAGCAACAGGTAGCGGGCGAAGACCGATGAGCCCGTCAGGTAGGCGAACAGGCCCAGCGCCGAGCCCACCAGCACGACCGGCATGATGGCCAGGCCGTCCAGCCCGTCGGTGAAGTTGACCGCATTGCTGGTGCCGACCATGACGAAGTAGCTCAGTGCCACGAAGCCCCACACGCCGAGCGGCATGCTCACGGTCTTGAAGAACGGGATCAGCAGATCGGCCTTGGGCGGCAGCTCCGTGGAGAAGCCGCTGCTCACCCAGCGGAAGAACAGCTGCACGACGCCGAGGAAGGACGTCTCGGACACGCTGAATGCCAGATAGAGCGCCGCCACCATGCCGATCAGCGACTGCCAGAAGAACTTCTCGCGGCTGCGCATGCCCTCGGGGTTCTTGTCGACGACCTTGCGCCAGTCGTCCACCCAGCCGACCGCGCCGAAGCCCATCGTCACCAGCATGACGACCCAGACGAAGCGGTTGCTCCAGTCGAACCACAGCAGCGTCGACACGCCAATGCCAATGAGGATGAGCACGCCACCCATCGTCGGCGTGCCGCTCTTGGCCAGGTGCTGCTGCACGCCGTAGGCACGGATGGGCTGGCCGATCTTCATCGCCGTCAGGCTGCGGATGACCCAGGGCCCGAAGGCCAGGCCGATCAGCAGCGCCGTCATCGCCGCCATGACGGCGCGGAAGGTGATGTAGTTGAAGAGGCGGAGGAAGCCCAGGTCCGGATACAGACCCTGCAGCCACTGGGCGAGGCTAAGCAGCATGCGTGTCTCCGGTCGGCGTGTTGTGGGTCGTCGGTTGCTGCAGCGCCGCCACGATCTGTTCCATCTTCATGAAGCGCGAGCCCTTGACGAGGGTCTGGG
>SEEY01000112.1 GCA_004211235.1 Rubrivivax sp. | reverse complement strand
CCTTCGCGGCGGCCTTGGCGTCCGTCCACGCCGGATCCTCGGCAGGCTTGTCCGCGGCGAACGCCGTCAGCCCAAGCCCCAGCCCCAATCCCAGCCCGATCCCGACGGCAGCGAGCAGTCTGCGCACGACGTTCTTCATGTGTTCTCCCTGACGAAAAGGGCCGCAGTCTAGGCAAGCGGCTCGGCAGTCTTCACAGGGAATGCCCCGCGATGGCCAGATTCACGCTCGCGCGAGCGGCGCGGGCGGTCGGACCTGCGGGCATCATTGGCGCTTTCTGACGTCGTCGGGCAAGGGAACAGGATGGCCATGATCGACAGGCTGCGCGCAGCACTCACCGCCACAGGGTGGCTTCTCGTGGTCGCGCTGGTCAGCGGTTGCACGACATCGCCGAAGGTGTCCGTGTCCCCGCCGTTGCGCTGCGACGACCCGAGCAGCCACTGCGTCAACGACCTGATGCAGGCGCTGGACGACTGGAAGGACGCCTACAACAGCCGCGACCCGCGGCGGCTCCAGCAGCTCTACGCGCCGGGCGCACTGATCACGGACGACGAGTATTCCGCCGTGCCGCTCGCCGGTGCCGAACTGCCGGTGTTCTTCGACCAGATGGCGCAGCGGCCGACGGCGCGCATGCGCTGGATCATCGGCAACCTGCAGCTGTTCGGCGAGACGGCCGTGCGCTCCGGCGAATACGAGCTAAGCGAGCAGATCGACGGCCAGGACAGGACGCGGCCGGCCCGCTACAGCTTCGCCTATCAGCGCATCGACGGCCGCTGGCTCATCGTGCTGCAGCATTCCACGGCAAGACCTTGACGCCGCGGGCCGCCCTGGCGAGCCGCTTCAGGGCAGCGCCTGCCACTGCGCCATCAGCCCGTCCCACCTGGCGCGGGCGGCATGGAGATGGCGCTCCTTCACATGGCCGTAGCCGCGGATGTCTTCGGGGATGCGGGCGATGTCGGTCGCCAGCGCCAGCCGGTCGGCGGTGACGCCCTTGGCCAGCAGGGCGTCGATGCTGGCGCGGTACTCGGCGATCAGCGCGCGTTCCGTCCTGCGCTCGGCCGTGTAGCCGAAGACGTCGAAGGCCGTGCCGCGCAGTCCCTTCAGCTTGGCGAGCACACCGAAGGCCGGGCGGATCCAGGGGCCGAAGGGCCGCTTGACCAGTTCGCCCTTGTTGTTCTTCTTCGCCAGCAGCGGCGGCGCGAGATGGTGGACGACCTTGTAGTCGCCTTCGAACATGCCGGCGATCCTGTTCGTGAACGACGCGTCGGTGTGCAGCCGCGCCACCTCGTACTCGTCCTTGTAGGCCATCAGCTTGAACAGGTAGCGGGCCACGGCCTCGGTCAGCTTGGTCGTGCCCAGCGGCGCTTCCGCCGCGCGCACCTTGTCGATGAAGGCCTTGTAGTCAGCGGCATACGCTGCGTTCTGATAGCCCGTCAGGAAATCCATGCGCTTGGCGATGATCTCGTCGACGCCCTGGCGCTTCACGAGCTGGATGACCTGCTGCGCCGCATACAGCGCCTGCACCGCCTTCAGGTCATGCGCGCAGCGCCGGCCCCACTCGAAGGCGACCTTGTTGTTGTCGACCTGCACGCCGTTGAGCTCGATGGCGCGCATCAGCGCGTCATAGCTGAGCGGCACGCGGCCCTGCTGCCAGGCGTAGCCCAGCATCAGCGGGTTGGTGTAGAGCGAGTCGCCCACCAGCTTGACGGCCACTTCCTCGGCGTCGAAGGCGCCCAGGTGGTCACGCCCCACCGCGTTGCCCACGGCCGCCTCGCAGGCCGCGCCAGGGAAGCGCCAGTTCGCGTCGTTGACGAGCGAAGCCGTCGGCGAGCCGTGCGTGTTGAGCGCGACGTAGGTGCGGCCTTCGCGCATGACGGCCAGCGTGGCCTTGTTGGCCGCGACGATGGCATCGCAGGCGATGACGAGATCGGCCTCCGCCGTGCCGACCTTGGTGCAGAAGATGGCCTCGGGCTCGTTGGCGATCTGGATGTGGCTCCAGGTTGCGCCGCCCTTCTGCGCCAGGCCCGCGGCGTCCTGCGTGATGACGCCCTTGCCTTCCAGATGCGCCGCCATGCCGAGCAGCTGGCCAATGGTGATGACGCCCGTGCCGCCGACGCCACCGACGACGATGCCCCAGGCTTCCTCGGGGTTGGGTACGACCGGCATCGGCAGGCCCGGCAGCGCCGCATCGAAGGGGCTCTTGCGGCCTTCCTTCTTGGGCTTCTTCAGCTCGCCGCCTTCCACGGTGACGAAGCTCGGGCAGAAGCCCTTCACGCAGGAATAGTCCTTGTTGCAGCTGTTCTGGTTGATCTGGCGCTTGCGGCCGAAGTCGGTCTCGACAGGCTCGACCGACAGGCAGTTGGACTGCACCGAGCAGTCGCCGCAGCCCTCGCAGACCAGCTCGTTGATGACGACGCGCTTGGCCGGGTCCACGAGCTTGCCGCGCTTGCGGCGGCGGCGCTTTTCGGTGGCGCAGGTCTGGTCGTAGATGATGACTGTGACGCCTTCGATGTCCCGGAACTGGCGCTGGATGTCGTCCAGCTCGTCGCGGTGGTGCACCGTCACCCCCGGCGCCAGGGCGACACCCTCATATTTCGCAGGCTCGTCGGTGACGATCACCAGCTTCTTCACGCCTTCGGAGATCACGCTGTTCATGATCTGGAGGACGGTGTGGCCCTCCGGCCGCTCGCCCACGGCCTGGCCGCCGGTCATCGCAACCGCGTCGTTATAGAGAATCTTGTAGGTGATGTTGACGCCCGCGGCGATGCTCTGGCGGATGGCCAGGCTGCCGCTGTGGAAGTAGGTGCCGTCGCCGAGGTTGCTGAAGATGTGCTTCTCGTCGGTGAACGGCGCCTGGCCCACCCAGGGCACGCCCTCGCCGCCCATCTGCGTGAAGGTGGCCGTGTTGCGGCCGGGCATCCACGTGACCATGTAGTGGCAGCCGATGCCGCCGACCGCGCGGCTGCCGTCGGGCACGCGGGTGCTCGTGTTGTGCGGGCAGCCGGAGCAGAACCAGGGCGTGCGGTCCGCGCCACCGGCGGTCTGCTGCTCGGCAAGCAGCGCGGCTTCCTTGGCGTCGATGATCGCCAGCCGCGCATCGAGCCGGGCGCGGATGTCGCTGTCGACGCCGAGCTTCTTCAGCCGCTTGGCGATGGCGCGGGCGATGAGGGCCGGCGTCAGGTCGGCCTGCGGGCGCAGCAGCCAGTGCTCGCTCGGGTTGGGCACGCTCCACTCGCCGCCCTCGCCGTCGCCGGCGTCGAACTTGCCGAGCACGTTCGGCCGCACGTCGGCGCGCCAGTTGTAGAGCTCTTCCTTGACCTGGTATTCGATGATCTGGCGCTTCTCCTCGACGACGAGGATCTCCTGCAGGCCCTTGGCGAATTCGCGCGTGATCTGCGCCTCCAGCGGCCAGACGACATTGACCTTGTGCAGGCGGATGCCGACCTGGCGGCATGTGGCGTCGTCCAGGCCCAGGTCGTGCAGCGCCTGGCGGGTGTCGTTGAAGGACTTGCCGCTGGTGATGAGGCCGAAGCGGTCGTTCGCGCCCTCGATGACGTTGTGGTTCAGCTTGTTGGCGCGGATGTAGGCCAGCGCGGCATACCACTTGAAATTCATCATCCGCGCTTCCTGCTCCAGCGGCGGATCGGGCCAGCGGATGTGCAGGCCGCCGGGCGGCATCTGGAAGTCCTCGGGCAGCAGGATGTTGACGCGGTCCGGGTCGACGCTCACGGACGCAGACGATTCCACGATCTCCTGGATCGTCTTCATGCCCGCCCACAGGCCGGAGAAGCGGCTCATCGCAAAGGCATGCAGGCCCATGTCGAGGATGTCCTGCACGCTGCTGGGGAAGAAGGTCGGGAACCCGACGGCCTTGAAGACGTGGTCGCTCTGGTGCGCGGCAGTCGAGCTCTTGGCGATGTGGTCGTCACCGGCGATGGCGATGACGCCGCCGTGCTTGGAGGTGCCCGCCATGTTGGCGTGCTTGAACACGTCGATGCAGCGGTCCACGCCCGGGCCCTTGCCGTACCAGAGGCCGAAGACGCCGTCGAACTTCGCCTTCTCGGGGAAGAGGTCCAGCTGCTGCGTGCCCCACACGGCCGTGGCGCCCAGTTCCTCGTTGACGCCAGGCTGGAAGACGATGTGCTGCTTCGCGAGGTGCTTCTTGGCCGCCCACAGCGCCTGGTCATACGTGCCCAGCGGCGAGCCGCGGTAGCCGCTGATGAAGCCGGCGGTGTTCAGGCCGGCCATCGCATCGCGGGTGCGCTGCAGCATGGGCAGCCGCACCAGCGCCTGCACGCCGCTCATGAAGGCACGGCCGGCATCCAGCGCGTATTTGTCATCCAGAGAGACGGTCTGCAGGGCGCGCAGGACGTGTTCGGGCAGCGGTGCATTCATCGGCTGGAGCTCCTGATTGGACGGCCCGCCGGGGCGACCCTTGTGGGGCCTGGCGCGCGGGCGCACGGCCAGTATGGCCGGGCCGGTCAGTGTAGGGAAAGGCCTGCGCCGGGTGCTTTCCCGTTCGCCCTGAAAACGGGCGCTTGCAGCAAGATCCTTGCGTTAAAGCGACAATTGCGTTCATTTCGAATCGCCGATTCGCTCGCAAGGGCAAACCATGAGTTCCGACGCTCTCGACCGATATCACATCGCCATCCTGGCTGAACTGCAGCGCGACGCGCGTCAGTCCAACGCCGAACTGGCCCAGCGCATCGGCCTGTCGGCTGCGCCGACCTGGCGGCGCGTCAAGTGGCTGGAGGAGCAGGGCTACATCACCGGCTACCGCGCCGAGCTGGACCGCCGCAAGATCGGCCTGGGCGTGCTGGCCTTCGTGCGCGTCGATGCGGAGCGCAGCGCGGCCTCGGCCACCCAGGCGCTGGAAGATGCGATCCGCCAGCTGCCCGAGGTCGTGGCCTGCCACTACATCTCGGGCACCGGCACCTTCGAGCTGCAGGTGATGGCGACGGACCTCGACGCCTTCTCGCGCTTTTCCATCAACACGCTGCTGAAGCTGCCCAATGTGAAAGACATCCACACCAGCTTCTCGCTCGGAGAGGTCAAGGCGGGCGGCGCCTTGCCGCTCGGCCATCTGGAATTCTGACCTTATGCGCATCGCCCTCGTCTCCGACATCCACGGCAACCTGCCCGCCCTCGAAGCCGTCGCCGCCGACATCCACCGCCAGGGCGTCGACCAGGTGCTCTGCCTGGGCGACAACCTCTCCGGCCCGCTGCTGCCGCGCGAGACGGCGCAGTGGCTGATGGCCTCCGGCTGGCCCGTGCTGGCCGGCAACCACGAGCGCCAGATCCTCGAGTGGCAGCCCGAAACCGGCGGCCTGTCCGACGGGCATGCGCTGTCCACGCTCGGCGCCGCGGAGCTGGCCTGGGTGCGCACGCTGCAACCGATGTGGCAATGGGCGCCCGACATCTTCCTGTGCCACGGCACGCCGCGCAGCGACTGCGAGCACTTCCTGGAAACGCCGGCCCACGGCGCGCTGCGGCTCGCCAGCGCGGCCGAGGTCGCCGAGCGGCTGTCGGGCCAGGCCAGCGGCCTCATCGCCTGCGGCCACAGCCATGTGCCGCGCAGCCTGCGCACGGCCGGCGGCCAGGTCATCGTGAACCCTGGCAGCGTCGGCCTGCAGGCCTATGTGGACGACGCGCCCGTGCGTTACGTCGTCGAGCGCGGCACGCCGGATGCCAATTACGCCGTCGTTGAGCGCATCGCCGGCACCTGGCACTGCAGCCAGCATGCGGTGCCCTACGACCACCGGGCCATGGCGGCGCTGGCACTGCGCAATGACCGTCCGGAATGGCAGCGCGCCTTGCTGACCGGCTACGTGGGCTGACGGCGTGAACAAGAACCGCCGCACACGCGCCGTGCAAGACCCCGCTCCACAGCCGCGTTAGGCTTGCAGACCATGGCAATGTCACACCTGCGCCGGCTCGGTGATCTCTGGCTCGGGCACGAGCCCGTCCAGCGGCTGCGCCTGCGCCAGACCTCGCTGGCCCTGTTGCTGATGCTGATCAGCATCGTCGTGCTGCACTACGCCGTGCACCTGCGCGGCGGCCAGCGCAGCCAGCTTCTGTGGGGCTGGACGGCCTATTCGCTGGGCGGCATGGCCTTCTTCTACGGCGCCATCCGCAGCGGCTGGTCGCTGCGTGCAGCCGATCCATCCCTCACCGGCCATCAGATCGCCTTCGCCATCAGCGCCGCGGCACTGGGATACGCGCAGGCCGGGCCGCTGCGCGGCACCTGCTTTCCGGTGCTGACGCTGATCCTCATGTTCGGCATGTTCCAGCTGCGCGCCCGCAGCGCCTACGCGCTGAGCCTCTTCGCACTGGCGGCCTTCGGCCTGGCCATGGCCACCATGGCCGTGCTGCAACCGGCCGCCTACCCGCCGGCCGTCGAGATCGGCCATTTCGTCATGCTGGCCTGCATGCTGCCCGCCGTCGCGGTGCTGACGGCAAGGTTGAGCCGCATCCGCCGCCGCCTGTCGGACCAGCGCCAGGAGCTGGCCCGGGCGCTCGCCCAGCTGCAGGCCATCGCCACGCGCGACGAACTCACCGACCTGCCCAACCGCCGCCAGATGCAGGCGCTGATGGACCAGGAGCTGCTGCGCTCGCTGCGACACGGCCACGACTTCTGCATTGCCGTTCTCGACCTGGACCACTTCAAGCGCGTCAACGACCAGCATGGCCACGCGGCCGGCGACCTCGTGCTGCGCGCCTTTGCCGAGACGGGCCAGGCCGCCCTGCGCGCCACCGACGTGATCGCCCGCTGGGGCGGCGAAGAGTTCCTCGTGCTGCTGCCCGACACCGGCATGCCGCTCGCGCTGGTGGGCATGGAAAGGCTGCGCCTGCGCGTGGCCGACCTCACCACGGACGTCGGCAACGGCGTGCAGCTCTCGGTGACCGTCTCCATCGGCCTCACGGCCCACCACCGGGGCGACACGCTCGCCCAGACGCTCGCACGGGCCGACCAGCTGCTCTACCAGGCCAAGGCCGAAGGCCGTGACCGGATCTGCGCCGACTGATCCTGGGCGCCTCGTCGAGGGCCTACGCTGACCGGTCCTGCAGACCGCGCCGCGGCCCGCAATCGCCTTGAACACATGACCCACTCCCTGCCCCTTCGCCACCTGCTGCTCGCCGTCGCCATCGTCGCCATCTGGGGCAGCAACTTCGTCGTCATCAAATACGCGCTGGCCGTCATGCCGCCGATGACGCTCGCGGTGCTGCGCTTCGCCATCGCCTTCGTGCCGGCCTGCTTCTTCCTCGCGCGGCCGGCGGTCGGCTGGCGCAACCTGGCGGGCTATGGCCTGTTCGTCGCCGTCGGCCAGTTCGGGCTGCTGTATCTCGCGATGCGCAGCGAGATCTCGCCCGGGCTGGCGTCGCTGGTGATCCAGACGCAGGTCTTCTTCACGCTGCTGCTGGCGGTGCGGCTGGCGGGCGAACGGGTGTTGCCGGCGCAGTGGGCCGGCCTGGCGCTGGCCGTGGCGGGCATCGCCGTCATCGTGGCCCACACCGATGGCACCACCACGCCGCTCGGCCTGGCCATGGTGCTCGCCGCGGCCTTCTCCTGGGCCTGCGGCAACCTCGTGGGCAAGCGTGCCGGCAACGTCAACATGCTGGCCTATGTGGTCTGGAGCAGTGCCTTCGCCGTGCCGCCGCTGCTGGTGCTGGCCTGGTTCGTCGACGGGCCGGCGCGCATCCAGACCGCGCTCGCCGCCGCCGATGCCGGCACCTGGGCCGCCGTGGTCTGGCAAAGCTTCGCCAACACGCTGTTCGGTTACGGCTGCTGGGCCTGGCTGCTGACGCGCCACCCCGCGGCGCGCATCGTGCCGATGGCCTTGCTGGTGCCGGTGTTCGGCATGGGTGCTGCCGCGGCGCTGCTGGGCGAGGCCCTGCCCGCCTGGAAGCTCATTGCTGCCGCGCTGGTGATGGCCGGTCTGGCGATCAACCTGTTCGGGCCCCGCCTTTTGCAGTGGCGGAGCAAGCCGGCACAGGGCTAAGCTGGGCGGCATGGAACGCCTCGCGCTGCCCGCCCTGATTGCCTTGCTGCTGCCGTTGACGTTGCCGTTGCCGGCGCTGGCCGCGCCGCCGGCCGTGCCGCTGCTCGTCGAGTTGCGCTGGGTGGACAGCGCCCTGCCGCCGGCAGCGCAGGCCGGTGTGCGCGACGGCGCCGTCGTCATCGGCACGGCGGGCGCGGTGTCGCCGCGCGGGCCGGGCGTGGTCACCTCCACGGCTGCCGCCGCGCCGCCGCCGGTGCAACGCCTGCGGGTGCGCAACGGCGACCGCGCCAGCCTGCAACTCACGACGCGCGAGCCGCTGCAGTGGGTGGACGCCGTCGTCGAACTGGACCCCGCCGCGGCCGCAACAGGCCCGGCCGCCAGCGCCGCCCGGCGCCTCTACGCGCAGCCGCGCCAGGGCGAACGCCGCGTCACGCAGGCCTTCAGCGTCACGCCGGCCTGGCCCGGGGGCCGTGCGCCGGTGCGCGTCGAGTTCAGCGTGCAGGACGGCGACAACGCCTTCCAGTCGACGCTCGACCTGGCGCTGGAGCGCTGGCAGACCGTTGCACGGACGGGCGGTGGCGGCTTGCCACCCGCGCCTCGCGGCACCCTGAGCAGCCGCGACGCGGCCGGCCAGCCGGAGCGCGAGCTGCAGTTGCGCGTTTCCGTCAGCCCTGACTGAATCCCGCATTGATCTGCGGATAGGGCGTCGCGCCGTCGAACAAGCCGGCACCGGCACCCGCGGCGAGGAAGCCTTCCGCCGCCTGCCGTGACCGCCCCCAGGCCGCCTCGGCAATGGCGCTGCCGGCGCTGATGCGGCGCACGCCCAGGCGCTGCAGCTCGGACAGGCCGGGCAGCGCAGGCCGTGCCATCACGTTCAGCGGCAGGGGCTGGCCGGCAACCAGCGCCTCGATGTCGCCCACCGCCGTGACGCCGGCCGCGAACAGGCCGTCCGCGCCGGCGGCCAGGTAGTCGCGCGCCCGCAGCAGCACCTCCTCCACCTCGCGCCCCGGCGCCAGGCGCCTGAGCCAGACGTCGCAGCGCGCGTTGATGAAGACATCCACGCCGGCCCGCGCCGCCGCCGCCTTGATCGCCTCGATCTTGCGCGCCAGCAGGGCCGGCGCGTCGCTGCCGTCCTCCAGGTTGATGCCGGCCCTGCTGGCGCGCAAGTTCGAGGCGATCAAGGGGGCGCCAGGCGCCTGAGCCAGACGTCGCAGCGCGCGTTGATGAAGACATCCACGCCGGCCCGCGCCGCCGCCGC
>SEEY01000786.1 GCA_004211235.1 Rubrivivax sp. | reverse complement strand
GGCCTGCGAGGCCGAGGCCATCAGCGTTGACAGCGGCTGGCTCTGGCCCGGCGCCGACGCCCATTCCAGCACGCGGTGCAACGCCTCGCCGACGCGCGCCTGGCGCTCGTCGCGGGCCGTGCCGTCGCGCGCGGCCACCGGCGCCGGCGGCTGCCAGAGCGGCAGCGGCGCCAGCCGCGGCAGTACCGCGGCAGCGGCCTCCCCCGCGGCGCGCTCAAGCGCCCACGGCCGGGCCAAGGGCTGCAGCCGTGCCCACCAGCTGGTTGCCTGGCTGCGACCCGGCGTGTGGCTGAGCACCAGCGCGCGCCGTGCCCGCGTCATGGCGACGTACAGGCTGTTCAGCTCTTCGCGGTCGCGGGCGGCGCGCTCCTCGTCGACCAGCGCCTGCAGCGATTTCGGCGGCCGGGCTTCGGATGCGATGAACGCAGCGCGGCGCGGCGCCGGATCGCCCACCGGCCAGTCCAGCAGCAGGCCGAGGGTCTCGGCCTTGGGCGGCGCGGCGTCGGTGTCGAGCAGGAAGACGACGTCAGCCTCCAGGCCCTTGGCGCCGTGGATGGTGAGCAGCTGCACGGCGTCCGGCGCGGCGGCCGGCACGAACTTGATCGGCCGGCTCTTCAGCGCCCGCACGAAGCCATAGAGCTGGGCATAGCGCCCACCATCCAGGTCGAGCGCAGCGCGCAGCAGGGCCTGCACGCTTTGCAGGCGCACGGCCGCGTCCACCGCGGGCACCGCAGCGGCGATGCGCGCCGGCAGCTCGCCCTCATGGACGACGCGGTCCAGCAGTTCATGCGGCGTGAGCCGCCGCGCCTGCTCGGCCCAGCCGGCCAGCAACATGCGCGCCCTTGCCAGCCGAACGCTGGGCTCGGGCAGGCCGTGCAGCGCGCTCCACCAGGAGCGGCGCATGGCCGGCGCCTCGCCCAGCCATTCGGCGGTGCCCGCGGCCTCGGCCAGCATCAGCAGGTCGGCATCGGTGACGCCGAACAGCGGGCTGCGCAAGGCGCGCGCCAGCGACAGGTCGTGGCCGGGCGAGGCCAGCACGTCGAGCAGCGCGAGCAGGTCGGCCACGTCGGGCAGGTCGGTCAGCGGCTGCTCCTCGGGCGCGGCGTGGGGCACGCCGGCCGCGGTGAGCGCCTCGCTGAGCTGGCGCAGCGGGTCGCGCTTGCGGGCCAGCACGAACAGGTCGCCGGCCCGCAGCTCGGGCCGCGCGCGCAGCAGCGCAACGATGGCGGCGCAGACGCGCTCGCACTCCGGTGCACGGCGGCTGATCTCGGCTTCATGGCGCGGCTCGGTCAGGCTCGGGCGCCAGCGCATCGGGTCGGCGTCGTCGGCCGACGGCGGCGCCTTGACCTCGGCATCCAGCGCCCACAGTCCGGCGAGGTCGTCGATCAGGCTCACTTCGGTGGTGTGCCGGCGGAAGCCTTCATAGGCGCCGGCGGCCTGGGCGCTGTCGAAGGCCGCGTTGACGGCGGTGAGCACCTCGGGCGCGTTGCGCCGCGTGTGGTCGCAGGCCAGCCGCACGCCCGCCAGGCCGTCGCAGACGAAGGCCTGCGCCGCGGCGAACACGCGCGGGTCAGCTCGACGGAAGCGGTAGATGCTCTGCTTGGGGTCGCCGACGATGAAGACCGACGGTGCCGCGCCGCCGCCCGCGCCGGCATAGGCCGACAGCCAGCCGTGCAGCGCCTGCCACTGCAGCGGGCTGGTGTCCTGGAACTCGTCGATGAGCAGGTGGCGCACCTGCGCGTCCAGGCGCTGCTGCACCCAGCCGGCCGTCTGCGCATCCGCCAGCAGCGCCAGCGCACCGCGTTCCAGGTCGTTCATGTCGACGAGGCCGCGCTCGCGCTTGATCGTATCGAAGGCGTCCAGCAGCACCAGCGCCAGGCGGCGCATCGCGGCGTGTTCGTCGGCCGCGCGCTGCTGGACGATGGCGGCACGCAGATGCTGCAACTCGCCACACAGCTCGTCCAGGTCCGGGCTGTCGACACCCAGCTTGCGCGGCTCGCATTTCAACGTGAAC
>SEEY01000111.1 GCA_004211235.1 Rubrivivax sp. | reverse complement strand
GAGCAGGAGCTGCAGGGCTTCACCGCCGCGCTGCTGGCCAAGAAGCGCGAGATGCAGGAGGCGCTGGCGGATTTCCGCAAGAGCCGCGCGGCTACGGAATCGGCCGCGCAGCCGCAGGGGCAGTCCAGCGTCGAACAGCGGCTGGGCAAGGTGGCCGACGCCTTCGACAGAATCTACCAGCGCCAGACGGGCCTGGACGGCACGCAGCGCAGCGGCAACCTGGATCAGGCCGCACGGCTGAACGAGCTGGAGCAACTGGTGCGCGACAACAAGATCGCCGAGCGCATGGCGCAGATCAAGGCGGGACAAGCGTGACACTCTGGCCCGCCCGCAACTCGTTGAGATTGCTTCGATGAACCTGTTCACCTCGCCCGAGACCTTGCCCTTCGGCGTCGCCGTGGCGCTCATCGTCGCCATCGCCTTGCTGGAAGGCCTGGGCATGCTCGTCGCGCTCAGCCCAAGCAACGTCATCGACGACCTGCTGCCCCACGCGGTGCCCGAGTCCGGCATGGACCATGTGCTCGGCTGGCTGCACCTGGGCCGGGTGCCGGCGCTGGTGCTGCTCCTGCTCTTCCTGCTGGGCTACGCACTGTTCGGTTATGCGCTGCAGAAGGTCGCGTTCAATCTGCTCGGCAGTTTCCTGCCGGCCTGGGCGGCGGGGCTGCTGGCGGTGCCGCCGGGGCTGGCCACGGTGCGAGGCCTGGGCTCGCTGGTGGCCCACATCGTGCCGCGCGACGAGACGAGTGCGGTCAGCGAGCAGTCGCTCGTCGGCCGGGGTGGCGTCGTCAGCGCGGGTGCCGCCCGCCGCGGTCTGGCGGCGCAGGCGCGGGTGCGCGACGCGCATGGCCGTGTCCACTACCTGATGGTCGAGCCGGACCTCGACGATGAAGTGTTTGAAGAAGGCGCGCAGATACTGATCGTGCGCAAGGCGGGGGCGTTCTATCGCTGCATTGCCAACCCCCATCCCAACCTGATCTAGGGAGCTGAGAAAGACATGGACAACCTGATCGAAATCTCCGTCATCGCCGGTATCGGCCTGCTCGGCCTGCTGACCATCGGCTTCGTGTTCGCGCGGCTGTACAAGCGCAGCACCAAGGAGCTCGCCTTCGTGCGCACCGGCCTGGGCGGCCAGAAGGTCATCATGGACGGCGGCGCCATCGTGCTGCCGGTGTTCCATGAGCGCGTGCTCGTCAACATGAACACGCTCAAGCTCGAGGTGCTGCGCCGCGAGCGCGAAAGCCTCATCACCAAGGACCGCATGCGCGTGGACGTGACGGCGGCCTTCTTCGTCCGTGTGAAGCAGACGGAAGAGGCCGTCAGCACGGCGGCCCAGACGTTGGGCGCCCGCACCATGAGCCCGAACGAGCTGAAGGCGCTGGTGGAGGACAAGTTCGTCGACAGCCTGCGCGCCACCGCCGCGACCATGACCATCCAGGAGCTGCAGGACAAGCGCCGCGATTTCGTGCAGGCCGTGCAGAACGCCGTCGCCGAAGACCTGGAGAAGAACGGCCTCGAGCTGGAGTCGGTCTCGCTGACGAGTCTGGACCAGACCGACAAGCAGTTCTTCAACCCCAACAATGCCTTCGACGCCGAGGGCCTGACGCGCCTGACCGAGCAGACCGAGGCGCGCCGCAAGCAGCGCAACGACGTCGAGCAGGACACCGAGGTGCAGGTGCGCACCAAGAACCTGGAAGCGAGTCGTCTCAAGCTGACCATCGAGAAGGACCAGGAGTTCGCCTCGCTGACGCAAAAGCGCGAGATCGAGATGGCGCGCGCCGAACAGTCCGCGCAGATCGCCTCGCAACAGGCCGAGCGCACACGTGAGGCCGAGACGGTGAAGATCGAGGCCGAGCGCCAGGTGGGCCAGCGCCGCATCGAGGCCGAGCGCGAGATCAAGGCGGCCGAGATCGAGAAGACGCTGGTCATCCAGACGCGCGAGATCGAGCAGGAGCGCCAGACCGAGATGAAGCGTGCCGAGCAGCGCAAGCAGGTCGAGATCGCGCGCCAGGATACGCAGATCGCCATTGCCACCAAGTCGCGCGAGCAGTCCGAAGCCGACGCGGCCGCCAACCTGGCCCGCGCCGAGGCCGTCAAGGCCGAGGAAACGGTCAATACCGCGCGCCAGGTCGCCATCGCCGAGCGCGACAAGGCCATCCAGCTGATCGAGGCTAGCAAGGACGCCGAGCAGAACGCCATCGCCGTGAAGGTGTCGGCGTCGGCCGAGAAGGAAGCCGCCATCGACCGCGCCGAGGCGCTGACGATCGAGGCCAAGGCCAAGCAGGCCGCGGCCATCGCCGAGGCCGAGGGCCGGCGCGCGATCAACGAGGCGCTCAACACGCTGTCGGCCGCGCAGGTCGATCTGCAGGTGCGCACCCAGCTGCTGGAGCAGCTGCCCGCCATCCTGGCCGAGGCCGTCAAGCCGATGGAGAACATCGACTCCATCCGCATCGTCCAGGTGAACGGCATGCCGGGTCAGGGCGGGGGTTCGGGCGACGGTGCCGCGAACGGCGCGACCTTCCCCGAGCAGGTCATGAACTCGGCGCTGCAGTACCAGATCGCCAAGCCCATCGTCGACGCCGTCATGCACGACGCCGGCCTGTCCAACCAGGGCATCACCGGCATCGCGCAGAACCTCGCCGGGCTATTGAAGCCGGCGCCGTCCACGGCCATGGTGCCGGCCACGCCGCCGGTTCAGTGATCAGGACGAGCGCGTTGGCGCGCTCGGGGACATCGTCGCAGGCCTGGCGTTGCGCTTCGGCACTTCGCTGAAGTCCGCCGGCGGCTTCATCAGCGCCGGGTCGGGCTCACCGCGCCGGATGTTTTCCAGCCGGTAGTTCTGTTCGCCCGTGCGCGGGTCCGCGTCGCGGCTGGAGACGGTGAGCATCAGCTCCGGGCTGCGCCAGACCTCGCGGCTGATGACGATGGGTTTCTCGTTGCCGATCTTGCCGGCCTCGATGGTCCAGGTCGTGCGCTCGCCGTTGACCTTGAGGCCGTCGATGTCCCTGGCGGCCAGCGCGGTCGTCGTGCCGCCTTCGCGCGGCAGCAGCGGGCCCCGCAGCAGCAGCGGCGGCTGTGGCGGCAGCGGGATGGCCGCCGGCGCCGGCAGGGCAGGCATGGCCGTCGGCAGTGGCGGCAGCGGGGGCATCTCGCTGGCGCGCAACACGCGCAGCTCGCGGCGCCGTTCGGGCGCACTGGCGCCGGGCGTGGGGGGCATGACCAGCTCGCGCTCGATGACGATGCCCGGCTCGCCGGCCAGCGTGCGGGTGCGCACGCGCTCGGCGTCCGCGCTGCGGGCCCGCTCCGCGACACCGGCGCCCCATTCCTTCCAGCGCGCGGCCTGCTCCTTCATGCGCTCGCCCCAAGCCTGCATGGACGCCTGCCAGGCCGCGTGCGCCGCGTCGTCGCCGCCATTGCTGAAGGAGACGGTGCTGCCGCGCAGACGCTGCACGCGCTTCTGGTCGGGGTGGATGAGCCAGCTTTCCCTGGCCACCGGGTCGTTCAGGTAGACGACCTTGGGCCCGCCTTCGCGCTGCACCTCGCGGCGCGTTCGGCCTTCGCCATCGCGGCAGAGCTGGCTCTGCTGCTTGCGCACGATGCGGTTGCCATCGGCCAGCGCCTGCACGTTCTCGTGCACGGCCGTCGCGCAGTAGGGCGCGCCCTTGACGACGCGCTCGCTCTCCAGCTCACGGCCGGCGAAGGCCAATGCCTGGTCGCCCAGCGCCAGCTGCACCGGAACGTCGGCCAGGGCCAGCTTCACCTGGCGTTCGATGTCCAGGCGCAGCAGGTCGGCTTCCTGAGCGGCAGCGGCAGCGGCGAAGGCGCTCAGGGCCAGCAGGGTCACGGACTTGTTCATGGCGAATCTCCTAATTCAACAGTCGCACGGCCAGCACCCGGCCGCTCGGGTTCAACATCAGCTCGGCGCGCACCAGCTCGTCGGCGCGCGCGGCGTCGAAGGGCAGGCCCAACAGCGCCAGCCGTTCGCGGGGCAGCTCCGTGGGCTGCAGCCACACGGCAGCACTGCGCCCGGCGGCCAGCGCGGCGCGGAATTCGCCATCGGGCACGAGGGGAATGAAGCCGCTGCCGGTGGCGGCGACCGGCGCGGCGTGGCCGCCGGGCGGGTCCAGCAGCAGCACGGCGCTCAGCAGCAGGGCCGCCGTGGCGCCCAGCGCGCCGCTGCCCCAGGCCAGGCGGCGGGGCCAGCGGGGTTCGTCGGGCCTCGGGTGCCGGGCCTGGAGCTGGCGGGTCAGGTCGGCCAGCAGCGCGGCGTCCCGCGCGGCGTCCGGCTGGAGGCGCGCAAACTCGGCGCGGGCCGGCGTCAGCCAGTCAGGCGTGTCCTTCATGGGCGTTCTCCTTGCGCCATCAGGTCTGCCAGGCGCTGGCGGGCACGGTGCAGGCGGGTGCGCAGCACGTCGGTGCTGACGCCGGCAATGGCCGCGGCGTCGTCGTAGCTGCGCTCCTGCAGGTCGACGAGCACGACGGCCTCGCGCTGCGGCCAGCTCAGCTGGCGAACGGCGGCCCACAGGCCGTCCTCGCGCTGGGCCTGGGCCAGGCGCTCGTCGCTGGCGGGTGCGGGCTCGGTATCGAGCGCGTCATCCAGCGGCACGTGGCGGCGGGCATCCCGCCACTGGCTGAGCAGTTGGTGGCGCGCCATGCCGGCAAGGTAGGCGCCGAGGGAACCCCGTCCGGGCTGGTAGCCGTGCGCGCCGCGCAGCAACTGTGCGAAGGCTTCCTGCACGGCGTCCAGCGCCGCGGCCTCGTCGCCGGTGAGCGAGAACGCGTAGCGGTACACCGATCCGCTCTCGCGCCGATAGATCAGGGCCAGTGCCTGCGCATCGCCGGCCGCCAGCCGTGCCAGCAACACGCCGTCGTCCGTCGGCGACGAAGCCGCAGGCGCGACGAAGCCAAGCCGGGTCAGCCAGCTCATGACGGGCGGCAGCATGACCAGGCTCCTTGCGCGTTGGTTCCGGGCGCAGGGATGTGAGCGGCAGGCAAGACCCTGCGCGCGATTCGTTCACGCGCAATGAGCCGTAAGAAAGGGGCCTGCAGAACTTGCATGCCCCTATTGAGCGCGGGAGGCCGGAGTCGTTACTCCGGACTATCCCGCTGTCACTTCCGGCACGTGCCGGTGCGTGCCGTCAGCTCGGCTCGCCCATCTGGGACTGCAGATAGTTCTGGACACCCACCGTCTGCACCAGCTCCAGCTGCGTCTCGAGGTAGTCGATGTGCTCCTCGGTGTCATCCAGGATCTCGACGAACAGCTCGCGGGAGACGTAGTCGCGCACGCTCTCGCAGTAGGCGACAGCTTCCTTCAGGTGGGCGTGGCCGGTCCGCTCGACCCGGAGATCGCATTCCATCGTCTCGACGGCGTTCTCGCCGATGTAGAGCTTGCCGAGGTCCTGCAGATTGGGCAGGCCGTCGAGCGTCAGCACGCGCTCGATGAGCTTGTCGGCATGCTTCATCTCCTCGATGGACTCCTCGTACTCGTGCTTGGCCATCTTCATGAGGCCCCAGTTTTTCAGCATGCGGGCATGCAGGAAGTACTGGTTGATGGCGGTCAGCTCCAGCTTCAGCTGGGCGTTGAGGTGGGCGATGACTTGCGGGTCGCCTTTCATGGAGGCCTCCTGTTCGTGAAATTGGCATCGAGTATCGGCAGTGAATGCCCCTCGGCAAAACCGCTCTTTTTGCAAATGAGACCGATTCGCATTAGACTTCGTACCCATGATTGTCTGTGTCTGCCACCGCGTCTCCGACCGCGACATCGCGATTGCCGCCTCCAGCGGCTGCCCGGATTTCGAGGCGCTGCAGGATGACCTGCGCGTCGCCACGGCCTGCGGCGCCTGTCGCGAGTGCGCCTGCGAGGTCTTCGAGGAAAGCCGTCTCCAGGGCGGCGCGGCGCGCGGCCGCGGCAACACGATTGCGATTCACGCCCTGGCAACGGCCTGAGGAGCTAGAATCCGCAGCTGGCGCCAGGAATGGCGCCATTTTTTGTTGGTCCGGGCCTGAAGTCGTTGTGTTTCGCAGCTGCTCAAGCTGGGCCACGCAGCACGACTACTTCAAGGAAATACCATGAGCACCCTCCAGACCGGCACCGTCAAATGGTTTGACGACGGCAAGGGCTTCGGCTTCATCACCCCCGCTGACGGCAGCAAGGATCTCTTTGCTCACCACAGCGAGATCAAGAACAACGGCGGCTTCCGCACGCTGGCCGAAGGCGCCCAGGTCG
This sequence comes from Rubrivivax sp., assembly GCA_004211235.1. The sequence continues at coordinate 3,099 of SEEY01000111.1, read as the reverse complement.
AGTTCGAAGTGAAGCAGGGCCCCAAGGGCCTGCAAGCCTCCAACATCCGCACGGTGTAATCCCTCACGGCCTAGGCCGTTGATCAAGCCCGCGCTCTGCGCGGGCTTTGTGCTTTCTGGGGCCTGCCCACCGACAATCCCCAAAACGCCACCGCCATGTCTGCCCTGCCCATCACCCCGCCCAAGGCGCTGACCGCTTACCGCCCGTTCTGGGCCAAGCGCTTCGGCCCCGCCCCGTTCCTGCCGATGTCCCGCGCGGAGATGGAGCAGCTCGGCTGGGATTCCTGCGACATCATCATCGTCACGGGCGACGCCTACGTCGACCACGCCAGCTTCGGCATGGCCGTCATCGGCCGCACGCTGGAGGCTCAGGGCTTTCGCGTCGGCATCATTGCCCAGCCGGACTGGAGCAGCGCCGATGCCTTCAAGGCGCTGGGCAAGCCCAACCTGTTCTTCGGCGTCGCGGCCGGCAACATGGATTCGATGATCAACCGCTACACGGCCGATCGAAAAATCCGCAGCGACGACGCCTACACGCCCGGCGGCCATGGCGGCAAGCGCCCCGACCGCGCCACGCTCGTCTACACGCAGCGCTGCCAGGAGGCGTTCAAGGACGTTCCCATCGTCATCGGCGGCATCGAGGCCAGCCTGCGCCGCATCGCCCATTACGACTACTGGCAGGACAAGGTCCGCCGCTCGGTCCTCGTCGACAGCAAGGCCGACCTGCTGGTCTACGGCAATGCCGAGCGCGCCATCGTCGAGATCGCCCACCGCCTGGCGCGCCGCGAACCTATTCAAAGCCTGACCGATGTGCGCGGCACCGCCTTCATGCGCCGCGACGACGATCCGAGCGCCGAGGGCTGGTTCGAGCTGGACTCGACCGAGGTGGACCGCCCCGGCCGCGTCGACGAGCTGATCAGCCCGTACCAGATGGTCGAGGAGACGGCTGCCGACAAGGGCGTCTCCTGCGCCACGCCGCCGGCCGCCGATGGCAGCCAGCCCATCCAGCTTCACTTGAGCAGAAAGACTGGCCGGCTCGCCTTGCCGCCGCGCGAGCGCACCGTCGTGCGCCTGCCGGCCTATGAGACGGTGCGCAGCGACCCGGTGCTCTACGCCCACGCCAACCGCGTGCTGCATCTCGAGACCAACCCGGGCAACGCACGCGCGCTCGTGCAGCGCCATGGCGAGCGCGACCTCTGGATCAACCCGCCGCCCATCCCGCTGACGACGCCGGAGATGGACCACGTCTTCGACCTGCCGTATGCGCGCAGCCCGCACCCGAGCTACGCGGACGAAGCCGGCAGCCACGACGGCGCGACCAAGATCCCGGCCTGGGAAATGATCCGCTTCAGCGTCAACATCATGCGCGGCTGTTTTGGCGGCTGCACCTTCTGCTCGATCACCGAGCACGAAGGCCGCATCATCCAGAGCCGCTCGGAAGACTCCGTGATCCGCGAGATCGAGGAGATGCGCGACAAGGTCAAGGGCTTCACCGGCATCGTGTCGGACCTCGGCGGCCCGACGGCCAACATGTACCGCATCGGCTGCAAGAGCCCGGAGATCGAGGCCGCCTGCCGCAAGCCGAGCTGCGTCTACCCCGGCATCTGTTCGAACCTGAACACCAGCCACGACCCGCTGATCAGGATGTACCGCCGCGCGCGTGCGCTGCCGGGCGTCAAGAAGATCCTGATCGGCTCCGGCCTGCGCTACGACCTGGCCGTGCAGTCGCCCGAGTACGTGAAGGAACTGGTGACGCATCACGTCGGCGGCTACCTGAAGATCGCCCCTGAGCACACCGAGGGCGGCCCGCTGTCCAAGATGATGAAGCCGGGCATCGGCGCGTATGACCGTTTCAAGCAGATGTTCGAGGCGGCAAGTGCGGCGGCCGGCAAGAAGCAGTACCTGATCCCTTACTTCATCGCAGCACACCCTGGCACCAGCGACGAGGACATGATGAACCTCGCCGTCTGGCTGAAGAAGAACGGCTTCCGTGCCGATCAGGTGCAGACCTTCTACCCGAGCCCGATGGCCACGGCCACGGCGATGTACCACTCGGGCATGAACCCGCTCAAGGGCATCAGCCGGGACGCGTCCCGCGGCGAGAAGGTCGACATCGTGCGTGGCGAGCGCCGGCGTCGGCTGCACAAGGCCTTCCTGCGCTATCACGATGCCAACAACTGGCCGCTGCTGCGCGAGGCGCTCAAGGCCATGGGCCGCGCCGACCTGATCGGCAACGGCAAGCACCACCTCATCCCGAGCTACCAGCCCGTGACTGACGGCAGCTACGAGAGCGCGCGGCGCAAGAATTCGACGACTGCGAGGCCGGCGGCCAAGCCCCTGGCCGAACTGCCCAAGTCAGCGCAAGCCAAGCCTGCCCAGACCACGAGGGCGTCGGCGGGAACGCCCCGCAAGGGCCAGCTCCTGACCCAGCACACCGGCCTGCCGCCCCGCGTGACCGGTGCGGCCCGCGCGCCCGGCGCGCGTCCGGGCAAACCCGGTAAACGTTGACGGGAACTGGCGGGCTTTTGCCCGCGCTTTTCGTCGCACCCGAGGTGTGGATGCACTACGCTTGCGAGTCTTGATCGACGAGGCTGCCGCACCAGGCAACCCGCGCGCCCGGAGAGCTCTCCCTCATGCAAGCAACAACGTCCGCGGTTGACGACGACCTGCTCGAACTGCTCGACGAGCCCGAGCATGCCGACGCGGAGCACCGCCCCCAGCATCGACCCTGGCGCATCCTGATCGTCGATGACGACGGCGACGTCCACAAGGCCACCGAACTGGCCATGCAGGGCCTGACCGTCGAAGGCCAGCCGCTCCTCTTCCTGCACGCAAGCTCTGCTGCACAGGCGCGCCAGATGCTCGCGCGCGAGGAAGACCTGGCCGTCGTGCTGCTGGACGTCGTCATGGAGAGCGAGGACGCCGGCCTGCAGCTCGTGCGCCACATCCGCGACGAGCGTCACATGAACGCCGTGCGCATCGTGCTGCGCACCGGCCAGCCCGGCTATGCGCCCGAGATCGAGACGGTCCAGGCCTATGACATCAACGACTACAAGACCAAGTCCGAGCTGACCCGCACGCGGCTGTACACCGTGCTGAC
>SEEY01000785.1 GCA_004211235.1 Rubrivivax sp. | reverse complement strand
TTCTATGACCGGTCCAGCCTGGGCGAGCAGGACTTCATCGCGGTGCACCGGGCCGACGGCGAGTTCCTGGCGGCCAAGGTCGGCGGCACCCTGGACGGCAACAACGCGCGCCTCTTCCCGGCGCCGCCGCGCTTCGACCAGGCTTCCGGCCTGAAGGCGCTCGACGCCAGCCAGTTTGCCGACGGCGCCGCCCGGCTGGTCGCCTGGCAGCGGCTGTCGGGCTACCCGCTGACCGCAACGGTGGGCCTCGCGGCGGCCGATATCCAGGCCGGCGCCGACGATGCGTCGGACCATGCCCGCCAGACCGCGCTGGGCGTCACCGCGCTGCTGGCCGTCGCCGGCTTCTGCGGCATCGTCGCGTCGCTGCGCGCGGCCGAACGGGCCAGGCGCGAGGCACGCGTGAAGGACACCTACCGGCTCGCCACCGATAGCGCCCGCGAGGGCTTCTTCATGATCCGCAGCATCGCCGACGAGCATGGCGAGATCGTCGATTTCGTGGTCCAGGACTGCAACGAGCGCGGCGCGGCCTTCGTCGGCTTCGGCCGCGACGAGCTGCTGGGCATGCGCTTCCGCGAGCTGTACCGCGGCGCCGCGCTGTCCAAGGTGATGGGCATCTTCCGCCTGGCGATGGACACCGGCTTCCACGAGGATGAATTCATGGCCCGGCGCGACCGCGGCGGGCGTCCGCTCTGGCTGCAGCGCAAGCTGGTGCGCTCGGAGGATGCGCTGGCGATGACGGTGCGCGACATCTCCGACGCCAAGGCGCATGCGCAGGCGCTGGCGCGCCTGGCCTGCGAGGATGCGCTGACCACGCTGCATAACCGCCACTGGCTGATGCAGACGATGCCGCAGTCGCTGGAAGCGGCCCGCGCCGGCGGGCGCCAGCTGGCGCTGCTGTTCTTCGACCTCGACGACTTCAAGAACGTCAACAACACGCTGGGCCATGCGGCGGGCGACGATCTTTTGCGGCTGACGGCCATGCGGCTGCGTTCGGCGCTGCGTCCGGGCGACCATGCGGTGCGGCTGGGGGGCGACGAGTTCACGGTGATCCTCGAACAGGTGGACGGCGCCGAGCAGGTGGCCAAGGTGACCGAACGCGTGATCGCCGCGCTGCGCGAACCCTTCGTGCTGTCCGATGGCAGCCGTCACACGGTCCACGCGTCGATCGGCATCAGCATGTTTCCGGCCGACGGCGACGACGCCGACACGCTGCTCAAGCATGCGGACATCGCAATGTACGCGGTCAAGGCCAGCGGCAAGGGGCAATACCATTTCTACAAGCCGGCGCTGTCAGCCAGCCTCATGCAGCGGCTGGCCCTGGAACAGGCGCTGCGGGAGGCGGTCGACGGCGACCAGTTCGTGCTGCATTACCAGCCCCGCGTCGACACCGTGACCGGGGCGCTCTGCAGCATGGAGGCCTTGGTGCGCTGGCAGCATCCGCAGCGCGGACTGGTAGGGCCGATGGAATTCATCGAGGTGGCGGAAGCCATGGGCCTGATCCAGGCCCTGGGCCAGCAGGTGGCCGACAAGGTGTGCGTCCAGCTCCGCGCATGGGAAGCCCAGGGACTGCGGCCGGTGCCGGTGTCGATCAATGTGTCGGCCGAGCAGTTCAACCATGGCGACGTGCCCGGCATGATCGCCAGCTGCATCGCCCGTCACGGCATCCCGCCGGCGCTGCTGGAAGTGGAGCTGACCGAGTCCTGCATGCTGGTTGCCGACCGGCCGGTGGCCGACGAACTGGCTGCCATCAAGGCGCTCGGCGTCAAGCTGCTGGTGGACGACTTCGGCACCGGTTACTCGTCGCTGTCGCAACTGCAGCAGCTGGACCTGGACGTGCTCAAGGTCGACCGCGCGTTCACTGCGCAGCTTTGCCGCGGACGCGAGGGCGTGGCCTTTTTCCGTGCCATCGTGTCGATGGCGCATGTGCTGGGCATGAGCGTGGTGGCCGAAGGCGTCGAGACGCTCGAGGAGTTGCAGATACTGGCCGACATGGGCTGCGACGAGGTGCAGGGTTATTA
>SEEY01000784.1 GCA_004211235.1 Rubrivivax sp. | reverse complement strand
CCAGTTGGCCGAAAAGAGCGCGTCGCCCAGAGGCCTCGACGGCGGCTGGGTTACGGCGTCCATTGCCACAGGGCCAGCCGCAGCCAGTCGGTGAAGCGGTGCGTCCACACCCACAGCAGGCTGCGCTCGCCGACGACGACCTTGGCGACGCCCTCCATGTTGGGCTTGAGCTTCACACCGTCCTGCCCCACCAGCTCGGCCTCGGCGCGGAAGTAGTTCCGGCCTTCCTCCACCACCGACACCGGCGTGACGGACTTCAGCGTGAAGTGCCAGCGCTGACCTGGCGCGCCGGTCAGCACCAGCTCGCCGCCCTGCCCTGGCTGCACACGGGCAATGTCGCGCTCGTCGATCTTGAGCATGACGCGCCAGCTCGCCAGCGGCGCCAGCTCGAAGAGCGTCTTGCCCATCTCCAGCGGCGCGCCGAGCTGCTGGGACAGGTCGCCCTTGACGACGATGGCGTCGAACGGCGCCACCAGCTCGACGCGGGCCAGCTTGGACAGCGTCAGGTCCAGCTGCGCGCGCGCCTGGTTGGCCTGGGCGGCGGAGAGGCGCTGGTTGACGCGGTCGGCCTGCGCCATCGCCTCGCGCTCCTTGCGCTGGGCCATCTCCAGCTCGGTCTCCCAGCGCACCTTCTCGAGCTGCAGGTCGCGGTCTTCCATGCGCGCCAGCACCTGGCCGGCCTTGACGGTGTCGCCCGCGCGGGCCGGGGCTTCGCGCAGAAAGCCGTCGAAGGGCACGACGGCCGAGCGTTGCACGGCGCCCTCGACGATCGCCGGCGACGACACGCGGTGGTCCACCGGCAGCAGCGCGGCGAACAGCAGGAACAACGCCAGCACGCCGGCGCCGAGCTTGAGCCCGGGATGGGACGCATCGGTCAGCCGCGCGGCCAGATGACGCAGGCTGCGGCGAGCGTGCCGGGCCAGACTCTCGTCGCGCGCATGCTTGTGCTCCAGCACGGGCGCGAGCACGCCGGCCAGCAGCTCCATGCCCTTCAACTCGGCCGGCTGGAAGACGGTGTTGCGCTCGATCAGCAGCACCGCGAACGGCGGCGCCGCGCCGATGGCCAGCGGCTGCGAGGCCAGCGCCAGGCGGCCGGAGTCGGCGGCGTAGCGGCCATGGGCCATGCGCAGCGTGCGCTGGTCGGCGCTGCCGGCGGCCTCGTCCTCGGGCCAGACGACGGCACAGCGCTGGTCGAAGGCCTCGGTCATCGCCGCGCGGGCCAGGCTGGTGAGGTTGGCGCGCTCGTCGAACCAGGCCGAGTGCGACACGGCCGCGGTCTCCAGCGCCGGGCCGTCGGCGAGTGCCAGCTGCACCTGGTGGCAGCCGAAACGCGCGGCGAGCTTGTTGACGAGGGTCAGGCCAGCCTGGCGGAAGTCGGGCTCGGCCAGTGCCGCGAGCGAGACCTCGAACAGGAAGGCGGATTCATCGAGGCGCTGGCGGGCCTGGCCAAGTTCGCGCTGCGCGAACAGGTCGGCCATCCAGCCGGCGCCCCAGTGTGTGAGACGGCCCGCCTCGGGGCTCGGGTCGAGTAACTCCAGCACGACGGCGCCATGCAAGGCATTCCCCGCGGCCAGCGGATAGGCCAATTGCACCGGGTGGCCGGCATGCTGGCGGCGCACGCCCTGGCGCGTGCCGAGGCACTCGCGCGCGATATCGGCCAGGCGGGCCAGCTCGGTGCCTTCAGGCCAGGCCGCGGCGGGAACGTAGGAGCCGCCGGCGTCCTGCAGCAGAAGCAGGCCGACCTGCGCGTCGGGCACCAGGCTGCACAGCACGGCCAGCCAGGCGCGGCACAGCGCCTCGGCGGACTGCGCTTCGGCGAGCGACGCCCACGCGGCATCCGCGCCGAGGGCGGGGCTGGAGGCGGGAAGATCGTGGCGGGCGTTCATGGGCAGTCAGCCGGCAGGCGGCGATTTGCCGAGCCCGCCATGAGATGACGAACCGCCGCCGACAGCGTCAATGCGCGCGGCGACGTGCCACGCCGCCGACGACGCCCAGGCCGGCCAGCAGCAGGGCGAGCG
>SEEY01000783.1 GCA_004211235.1 Rubrivivax sp. | reverse complement strand
CCTGGGAAAGTGCCAGGTCAGACCTTCCCGTGATGGGCGCTACTTGCCCTCGGGGCGCTTGGCCAGGCCTTGAGCGGCAAGCAGCTCGGCGACGTCATCGACGTGCAGGCAGTCCACCATGCAGGCGTAGTCCGTGGCCGGCTGCACGACGGCGATGTTGCCGTTGCAGTAGTCGTTGCCCGGCACCGCGCTGTGCAGCACGCCGAACGAGACGACCTTGCCGCCTTCGAGCTTGACGATCTTGTCGCCGTTCTTGGCCTCGCGGCCGTTGCGGTAGTGCATGGGGGCTCCAGGAATGAAAAAACCCGCCGTGCATTGCGCAGGGCGGGTGTTGTGTGCGGACGAGCGCTTCCATCGACTGTTCGCAGGGCTGGCCTGCTTAGGCGGATTGCGCCGGATGGAGAGCCGAAGCTCAGAAGATCGTGCCGTGTGGCGGCGGTCGTCGTCTCGCGGTGGTTGCGGCGCGGATCATACTGCCGCGCTGTGAGCCGTCAAGTAGCTGCCGTCGAGCCATGCCAACTGCATCGAGCTGGCGCACGCATTGGCATCGGCCAGAATCCGCCGGCGCGCCCGGCGCTACCGGGTACAAGGGAGAAACCATGCTCAATGAAAAAGACGCGGCCGTGCAGGCCGACAACCTGCTCAACCTGCTCATTCAGAACCAACCATCGCTGTTTAGTAGCGCGGCCAAGGGCATCTATGGAGAGGGCGCTGGGAGAGACTATGGCGAAGCCATCGCTATGCTGCGCCTGAAGCTGATCGACATGTACAAGACGCAGCCCTAAGTTGATCTGGTCTTCCGCTGCACGGTCCTCATGGACCCGTTGCAGCGGCTGTCCATGACGTTGATGAGCCACAGCCCGAAGGCCTGCTCCGCAGCGTTGGTGCCCAGCCTCCCCTGCCGACGGCTGCCGCTCCCGTGGCACTTGGTGCACATCAGGCGCGGGCTGCCGTAGCCGCCGTTGAAGCCGCGGCCCTCGCAGTGGTGGCAGAGCTTGTCGAGCCACACGTCGAGCACCTGACCCACCAGCACGCCCAGCGCAGCCGCCTTGGACTCGCAGGCCTTGTGCGGCGCCTGACGGACGGCGAAGCCGAACAGAGACTGCTTCGCGGGCTCCAGGCTGCGGAGGCCCATAAGGACCAGTGCGCGGGCCGTCAGCAGCTCGGCCTGGGCCGCCTTGTCGAACGCAGCGGCATCGAATGGGTGAAGTGACTCACCGTCTTCGCCGAGCAGCAGGGCTGCCTTGATCCCAGCGGCGCGCGCCTCCTGCAGGCGCTTCGCGTTGCGCTGGGTCATTGCCACCTCGCCGGCCGCGGCGTCCCACTCGCCGCGCAACCGGGTCAGCAGCACGCCCATGGTCTCGGCCAGGCCGGCGGCGATCACCGTCTCGACATCGCCCTGTCCCTCGTCGGTGCGGCGCAGCTCGAGGTGGCTGGAGCCGGCGGCGCGGTGGTACTTTTCTTCTACTTTGCTCATGGGGGACTCCGTTCAGTCGGCCACGCGGTCAGGCGTCGGGTTTTCTTCGAAACGCACAGCCTTGATGGTCTCGGCGCCGGTCAGCATTGCCTTCATGAGCCGGTGCCGGCCGTCCATCACCTCGCCGTCCTCGTCGAGGATGATGGGCAGGCTCAGGTCGGCGTCGTTGACGACGGCTTTCATGTGCATGACCATCTCGCGCAGCATCAGCTTCTCGTAGCTGTAGGCCACGCAGACGGCGTTGATCGGCAGCTCCATCACCGGCAGGTTGCGGGTGAGCTCAAACAGGCGCGGCACGGACCAGGTGTGCCGCCCCAGCGTGCAGCACTGGTCTTCTGGGGAGATCCACGGCTTTATCTTCATGGGCAGGCCTTCGGGTTCGCCTTGCAGTCGACGGCCGGCGTCTTCTGCTCAGGCTCTTCGTCGCTCCCGCCACCGCCGCACGCGGTCAGCAGCAGGGCCAGAATCAGGGCGGCGGTCTTCATTGCAGGCTTTCCCCGGCGAACCCGCCGGCGTTGATGAGGTTGATCCAGTCCATCTGG
>SEEY01000110.1 GCA_004211235.1 Rubrivivax sp. | reverse complement strand
GCGCCGCGCTCGGCCATGCGGCGCAAGGCCTGCACGCGCTGCGTGTCGTTGCTGATCTCGAACTCGAGATAGGTCTTGCCGGACTCTTTCTTCCACGCTTCAGCGCCCTGATAGCCGGCCTGGTTGAAAGATTTGTCGAACTTGCCGCCCATGTCGAAGATCACCGCGGGCTGCTGGGCGGCCTGGGCGGCGCCGCAGGCGAGCATCAGGGCCAGGGAAAGGCTGGGCAGCGCGAAGTTCATGGGGTGGGCTGAGGCAAGGCGAAAGGGCCGCATTGTAGAAAACATCGTCCAAGTTTTACTAACCTGAAAAATACGGATTCACCCTGCCTTGGCATGGCGCAGCCGCCGGTGGGCCGCCCTGGCATGGGGCAGCCAGCCCAGTGTCGCCCAACGCCGCCACATCAACAGGCCGCGAATCCACTCGTCAGCAGCGTAAGCAATCCACACGCCAACCAGGCCCCAGCCCAGGTAGACGCCGAGGAACCAGCTGCCGCCGGCGAGCACGATGGCCATGGAAGCCGAGCCGGCGATGACGGGATAGCGCGCGTCACCCGCCGCCCGCAGCGCGTTGATCACGACCAGATTGAAGATGCGCCCCGGCTCCACCAGCATCGTCCACCACAGCAGCGTGCAGCCCAGCTCGATGATGCGCGGGTCCGACGTGAACTGACGCAGCAGCCACGGCCCGGCGAGGGCGAAGCTGCCCGAGACGACGATGGCAACGATCAGCCCCAGCACCATCGACTTGCGCACCAGCCTGTGCGCCGCGTGCAGCGCCCCGGCACCGATCATGTGACCCACCAGGATCTCGACCGCGAAGCTGATGGCCAGACCGAACATCAGGATCAGGTGCAGGAACTGCATCGTGTAGGCGTGCGTGGCCAAGGCCAGCGCGCCGAGCTGGGCCACGGCGGCCAGGCTGATCATGAAGGCCAGCCGCCAGGAGATGTTCTCGGCCGCGCCGGGAATGCCGATGTGCAGCACCGTCGCCAGCGGCGCTCTCTCCCAGCGCCACCAGTCCGCCGCCTTGAGGTGCAGGTTGAGCCGGCTGCGCCACAGCACGATGTGCAGCGCCAGGCCGGTGCCGCGGCCGCACAGGCAGGCCAGCGCATACCCCAGCAGGCCGAGATGAGGCATGGCCAGCACCGCCACGGTCAGCGTGACGACCTGGATGACGATGACCACCGCCAGCGCCTCGCGGCTGCGCAGGTGGGCGCGCATGACGCTGGACATCGTCGCGTTCAGCGCATCGATCAGCAGCGCCGGGGCCAGGGCCTGCAGCAGCGTGCGGGCCAGCGGCGCCACCTCGGGCGGCGCATTGACGAGGTTCAGCAGCGGCCCGGCGGCCACCAGCGCCATCAGGGCACCGCCGATACCGAGCCAGGCGCTGGCGCCGACAACGGCGCGGGCGACGGCGTCGGCCTGGTCGCGCCGGCCCGCGCCGAGCGCCTGCGTGACGGACACGCTGACGCCTGCGCCGATGACGCGGAACAGCACGAAGATGGCGGCAAAGACCTGGTTGGCCAGGCCGAAGGCGGCACCGCTGTCGTCGGACAGCCGCGCGGCAAGCGCCGTGCCGATGATGCCGATGCCGATGCCGAGCAGAAGCTCGAGCAACAGCGGCCAGGTCAGCGGGAAGAGACGGGGGCGAGTGGACGGAGCCGTCACGGGCTCATCCTTAAGGGATACACACAAGTCACGACAAGCTCGCCAGAATGAGCCGGAATGCTAAAGGAGTAACCATGCCGAAACTCGCCGCTGCGCGCGCTGTCCATGCGTTTGCAAGCACCCAAGCCAAGTTCAAAACCGCCTCGGGCAGGACCGGGCAACTGTTCTCGCTGCCCGAGCTGGCCAAGGCCTTCCCGAACGTGACGCGCATGCCCGTCTCGCTGCGCATCGTGCTGGAGAGCGTGCTGCGCAACTGCGACGGCAAGAAGGTGACGTCGGAACACGTCGATCAGCTGGCGAACTGGAAGCCGGTCGCCCCGCGCACGGACGAGATCCCCTTCGTCGTCGCGCGCGTCGTGCTGCAGGACTTCACCGGCGTGCCGCTGCTGGCCGACCTCGCCGCCATGCGCAACGTGGCGGCCGCGATGGGCAAGGATCCGAAGGCCATCGAGCCGCTGGTGCCCGTGGACCTCGTCGTCGACCATTCGGTCATGATCGATTACTACGGCACGAAGAAGGCGCTCGACCTCAACATGAAGCTGGAGTTTGAGCGCAACCGCGAGCGCTACGAGTTCATGAAGTGGGGCATGCAGGCTTTCGACACCTTCGGCGTCGTGCCGCCCGGCTTCGGCATCGTCCACCAGGTGAACCTGGAGTACCTGGCGCGTGGTGTGCATCAGGGCAAGGACGGCGTCTTCTACCCGGACAGCCTGGTCGGCACCGACAGCCACACCACGATGATCAACGGCATCGGCGTCGTCGCCTGGGGCGTGGGCGGCATCGAGGCCGAGGCCGGCATGCTGGGCCAGCCGGTCTACTTCCTGACGCCCGACGTCGTCGGCTTCGAGCTGACCGGCCAACTGCGCGAAGGCGTCACGGCCACCGACCTGGTGCTCACCGTCACCGAGATCCTGCGCCGGCACAAGGTGGTGGGCAAGTTCGTCGAGTTCTTCGGCGAAGGCACGGCCAGCCTGTCCGTGCCCGACCGCGCCACCATCGGCAACATGGCGCCCGAGTACGGCGCCACGATGGGCTTCTTCCCGGTCGATGACAAGACCGTCGCCTACTTCAAGGGCACCGGCCGCAGCCAGGCCGAGATCGAAGCCTTCGAGGCCTACTGGCGGGCGCAGGGGATGTTCGGCGTGCCGCGGGCCGGCGAGATCGACTACACCGCCATCGTGTCGCTGGACCTCGGCACCGTGGTGCCGAGCCTTGCCGGCCCCAAGCGCCCGCAGGACCGCATCGCCATCAACGACCTGGCCAGCACCTTTGCCAGCCTGTTCAGCAAACCGGTCGCCGAGAACGGCTTCAACCAGCCGGCCGAGAAACTGGCACGGCCCTATGTCACCGACTCCGGCCTGCCGGTGAAGAACGGCGACGTGCTGATCGCGGCCATCACCTCCTGCACCAACACCAGCAACCCGGGCGTGCTGCTGGCTGCCGGGCTGCTGGCGAAGAAGGCGGTCGAGGCCGGCCTGACCGTCTCGCCCCACATCAAGACCTCGCTCGCCCCCGGCTCGCGCATCGTCACCGAGTACCTGACCAAGGCCGGTCTGCTGCCCTATCTGGAGAAGCTCGGCTTCAACGTCGCCGCCTACGGCTGCACGACGTGCATCGGCAATGCCGGCGACCTGACGCCGGAACTCAACAAGCTGATTCAGGATCAGGATCTCGTCTGCGCCGCCGTCCTCTCCGGCAACCGCAACTTCGAGGCGCGCATCCATCCCAACCTGAAGGCGAACTTTCTGGCCAGCCCGCCGCTGGTCGTGGCCTACGCCATTGCCGGCACCATGACGCGCGACCTGATGACCGAGCCGGTCGGCGTCGGCAAGGGCGGGCGCCTCGTCTACCTGGGCGACATCTGGCCGACCAGCGATGAGATCTACGCGTTGATGAAGTTCGCCATGGACCCCGACGCCTTCAAGGCCAACTACGACAAGGTCGCTGCGGAACCGGGCAAGCTGTGGAACGCCATCAAGGGGGTCAAGGGCCAGGTCTACAACTGGCCGGAGAGCACCTACATCGCGCAGCCGCCCTTCTTCGAGGGCTTCACAATGGTGCCGAAAGCGCTGGTCTCGGGCGTCAAGGGCGCCAAGGTGATGGCCCTGTTCGGCGACTCCATCACGACCGACCACATCAGCCCGGCGGGGTCATTCAAGGAGACCACGCCGGCCGGCAAATACCTGCTCGACCACGGCGTTCAGAAGGCCGACTTCAACTCCTACGGCGCCCGCCGCGGCAATCATGAAGTGATGATGCGCGGCACCTTCGCCAACGTGCGCGTGAAGAACCTGATGCTGCCGGCGCGGCCCGACGGCTCGCGCGTGGAAGGCGGCTACACCCTGCGCCATGGCGAGCAGACCACCATCTACGACGCTGCCATGGCCTACATCGCGGAGGGCCGGCCCACCGTGATCTTCGCGGGCGAGGAGTACGGCACCGGCTCCAGCCGCGACTGGGCCGCCAAGGGCACGCAGCTGCTGGGCATCAAGGCCGTCATCGCCCGCAGTTTCGAGCGCATCCACCGCAGCAACCTGATCGGCATGGGCATGCTGCCGCTGCAGTTCAAGGCCGGCGTCAGCTGGGAGAACCTGGGACTGACCGGTGAGGAGATCATCGACATCGCACTGGCCGACGAGATCGTGCCCCAGGGCGACGCGGTGATGACCGTGACGCGCGCCGACGGCACGCAGCTCGCCGCACAGCTGACCTTGCGCATCGACACGGCCATCGAGGTGGACTACTACTTCCACGGCGGCATCCTGCCGTTCGTCCTGCGGCAGCTGCTGGCGGCCTGACGCAGCAGCTGCGGGCTTCGCCGCTGTCGGCCCAGGCCCACAAGGCCGACGGGCGGCCGGCTGACAGACCTGCGGCACGCGCGCCGCTACGGTCTTGGCATCCCTGCCAAAGCCCTTGACGAAATGACCTGGAATGCCTTCCTGAACCGTGCCGCAGCGTCGGTGCCCGATGTGGACTGGACCGACGTGCTGCCTGCCCTGCTGGCGGGTCTGCTGACCGTGGCCGTCATCCATTTCGGACTTCGGCTCGTCATCAAGCGCCTGAAGGCGCTGTCCTCGCGCACGAGCACGACGCTCGACGATGGGCTGGTCAGCGTGCTGGAGCGCACGAACACGGCGCTGATCTGGATCGTCGGCCTGCTGGTGAGCCTGACCGTGCTGCCGCTCGACGACCGCTGGCATGCCCGGGTCTCTCAGCTCTGGTTCGCCGTCGTGGCGCTGCAGATGGGGCTGTGGTGCCAGCAGGCCCTGTCGCAGGTGCTCACGGCGCATCAGTTGCGCCATGGCGGCGGTGGCGCGCTGTCGGCCTCGGCCACGCTGCTGAGCTGGGGGCTGCGCGGCGCGCTGTGGGTGATCGTCCTGCTGGCCGTGCTGTCCAACATGGGCGTCAACATCACCGCCTTTGTGGCCAGCCTCGGCATCGGCGGCATCGCGCTGGCGCTGGCGGTGCAGAACATCCTCGGCGACTTGTTCGCCTCGCTCGCCATCGCCGTGGACAAGCCTTTCGAGGTGGGCGACGCCATCTCCGTGGGCGACGTGAACGGCACCGTCGAACGTGTCGGACTCAAGACGACGCGCATCCGCAGCCTCGGCGGTGAGCAGATCGTCATGTCCAACGCCGAGCTGCTCAAGCGCACGGTGGCCAACTTCAAGCGCCAGGAGACCCGCCGGGTGGCATTCACCTTCGGCGTCACCTACGACACGACGGCCGAGCAGGTGGCCGCGGTTCCGCCGATGGTCAAGGCACTCATCGAGGCCGATTCACAGCTTCAGTTCAGCCGGGCCCACTTCAAGGGCTTTGGAGAACGCTCACTGGATTTCGAGGTGGTCTACCTCGTCAAGAACCCGAGCTACGACCTCTACATGGACCGACAGCAGGCGCTCTACCTGGCGCTGATGCAGGCCCTGCAGCAACGCGGCATCCGCTTCGCCTTCCGCACGCAGACCTTCAACCTCGTTGATGGCAGACAGCAGCACATCGCCGAAGGCCCCGCGTCGGATGCGTTCAGAGACGGTGCCCACCGCAGTGCAGACACTTCCACGGCGGCGGGTTGACGCCCACCCGCAGGCAAGCGGTTGCGGCAGGACGGCCGCGATCAGAAGACGGGGATCAGGTGGGGCCGGCCTGCCACGAAGGTGATCACGCGGCGCGGCAGCAAGGCCAGCGGCGTCGTGCCGGCACGGGTGGCCCGTGCCACCGCCGCGCGCGCAGCTTCGAGCAGCGCTGCAACACGGGGCCGCTCGCCCTGGCACTGGGAGCGCGGGATGACGAGGGGCAGGTCGACCGTGCGCGGCCCGGTCGCGTCTGCCGCGGCCACTTCGAGGCTGGCATTCACCACCAGCGTGGATGGCGTGCTCAGGCGCAGATCGAGATCGGCGTCGACGACATCGTCAGCCACCGGCAGCTCGTGCAGCGGCAGCATGAAGGAATGAGGGTTCTTGGACATGGGGCGCAATCATGCAGATCGAGTGTGACAGTGGCCGTCGGGAACGCCGCCAGGGCGGTGTAGGACGGCGCCGTGTCAGACGCTGGAAGCCACAGGTGCCACGTGGCGCACCGTGGGCGAGGCGAACAGGCGGCCGACCAGCGTTCGGGCAAAGAAGTAGTCGTTGCGCAGCTTGTCGCCCAGCGCGTCAAGCCAGACCCGACCCTGCGGATCACAGGGCACGTCCAGTCCCGCCTCGCCCGGCCGCAACGGCTCGAAGTGCAGCAGATGCAGGGCGTTTCGGGTGTCCCCGGCAGCACCGTCGCCGGCAAGACCGCCAAACGCATCGGGCGAGTCAGGGACGGCGTGGGTTTCGTTCGAATAGTCAAACATCGTGGCCTCCGTGGGAGTGCGACAGCGTGAGGACACTGTGCTCCCGCAGCGGTTGGCAGGATGTAGGCGCGCCGCTTCGGCAGCGCATCCGCCGGGCGCGTGCCGTTGTAGGAGACCGCCTAGCGATGCTCGGGCAGGCTCACGTCGAACCAGAACCGGCTGCCCTCGCCGAGGCGGCTTGCCAGCTTGATTTCGCCGCCCATCATGCGAACGAGCTGGCGGCTGATGGTCAGGCCCAGGCCTGTCCCGGCGATGCGCTGCTCCGCGTTGCCTGCCTGCTCGAAGGGCTCGAACAGGCGGTCGACCTGGTCGTCGGCGATGCCCACGCCGGTGTCCTCCACCTCGAAGCGCAGCATCACGTGGCCCGGCAGCGTGTCCGCCGACGGCAGCGTCATCGCGCGCAGCGTCACGCCGCCCACGTGGGTGAACTTGACGGCGTTGCCGAGCAGGTTCAAGAGAATCTGGCTGAGCCGCTTCTCGTCGGCCAGCACGAGCCGCGGCACAGAGGGATCGAGGTCGAGGTCGAGCGTGATCTGCTTGTCCACGGCCATGACGCGCACGATGTCCGCCACGGCGTTCATGCGCGCGGCCAGGTCGACCGCACCGAGCCGCAGCTCGGCCTTGCCGGCCTCGATGCGCGACAGGTCGAGGATGTCGACGATCAGCGTCAACAGGTGCTGGCCACTGCTGTGGATGATGTCCAGGCCGCTGCGCTGCTTGGGCGTCACGGTGGCATCCATCTTCAGGATCTGGGCATAGCCCATCACGGCGTTCAGCGGCGTACGCAACTCATGGCTCATGCGCGCCAGGAACTGGCTCTTGGCGCGGCTCGCGACTTCGGCGCGTTCCTTCGCGTCGCTGAGCTCGAGGGTGCGCTCGCGCACGAGCTCCTCCAGATGATCGCGATGGGCGCCGAGCTCGGCCTCGCGCTCCTGCAGCGCCGCAATCATGCGGTTGAAGGTATGGGCCATCGCGGCAATGTCCCGCGGGCCGCCCGCCGGTGCACGCGCGTCGCTGTAGCCGCGCTCCACCTTCTCCATCGCCTCGCCCAGGGCGACGAGCGGGCGGGTGAGTCGCAGTGCCAGGAAGCGCACCGCGAACAGGAACAGCGTCGCCAGCACCAGGGCGACGGCGAAGTTCGACAGGAACAGCGAGGCCTGCGTGCGGTGCAGCGTCGCCTTGCTCTGGATCACGCGGACGTGCCCGAGCAGTTGCGCCGGCCGCATCGTCACGTCGAACGGCGACGGCTCCGGCCGTATCCAGACCGGCGCGGCGAATGCCCAGCTGTCTTCGGTCTCCTCGTCCAGCCACGGTTCGCTGGAAGCCTGGGCCGGCGGCGCCGAGGCGGCTCGGCCGTCACGACCTGACCCCAACGCCAACAGCAGCCGGCCCCGCGTGTCGCGGATCTCGATGCCCATCACGTCGGGGAAGGCCAGGGAGGCGCGCACGGCCTCCTCGGCGTTGTCGGCCGCTGCATAAAGCAATGCCAGCGAGCTGTTGGAGGCGAGGTTGGCGGCGATGCGCCCGCCCTGCTCCAGCAGCATGGAGCGCACCTGTCGGCCGCCCTGCCAGGCGTTGACGGCGGCCATCAACAGCGCCAGCGTCACCGCGGCGAGCGTGACGGCCACGCTCAGGTGGCGGCGAAATGACGCCTCGCGCAGCCAGCGGACATAGCCACGCAGCAACCACGGCCGGCCCGACGCCGGGTCCGGCAGCGGCGCCGGCAGCACGTCGTCATCCCGCAGGATGCTGCTGGGTGCTGCCTGGCTGTCGGGTGGAAGCTTCATCTCAGTGATCGCGTTCAGGAACGCGAGGTGGGGCGAGGGGCAGTTTCATGTCAGTTCGATGGATAGACCATGTCGAAGCCGGACTGCGCGGTCGCCAGGTCGAGCCCGAGATGGGCGGCGGTGCGGATGTTGATGGCGGCGCGGGCGTCGCGCAACGGCAGCACCCCCGCCGGCACCGACCGCGGGTTGCCCAGCAGGCGCTGCGCCGAGACGGCCAGGCTGCGCCCGAACTCGACGTTGTCGGGGTACAGGGAGAACAGCGCGCCACGCTTGACATGACCCACGTTGCTGGAGAACACCGCGATGGCGCGGTTCCAGCCCTCCTTGAGCACCAGCGCCAGGACGACGTTGTCGTCCACGGTGGTCGGATCCTGCGGCAACCACAGCGCGTCCCGGTTCGGATCGGCGGACGCGAGCAGCTGCGTGTACAGCCGCAGTGCGCCGGCCTGGTCCGTGGCTTCCTGGGCGAGCAGCTCCATGCCCTCGGCTCGGGCGGCATCGCGGGCCAGGCGCACCAGCCAGCCATTGAGCCGCGGGTCATAAACGAGATGCACGCGGCGCGCCGTGGGCATCAGCCGCTTCAGGCGGGCCAGCAACAGCGCCGGGTCGGGCGCCAGCGTATAGACCGGGAAGGCGCGCGACTCGCTTTCCTGCACGGAGACGACGCAGCCAACCAGCACGGCCAGTTCCGCGGCGAGCGCCGCGGCGATGCGCATGCCGCCCCGGCCCAGACCGATCAGCACCTTGATGTCCCGCTTGCGAAGGTCCTCGCCGACGCTGGCGGGCGTGGCGCCGTTGCTCACTGCCAGGCTGATCACGGGGCTGCGCAGCCGGTCCTCGATGCCCTCGATGATGGCCGCGAAGATCTGCTTGAAGGGCTCGCCAAGATCGGGGTAGACCACCGCCACCGGCCGGCCCGCCTCCGCTGCGACTGCACCGCTCGCTGCCCATGCCGCCACGCCGCCGAAAGCCTGTCGCAGCAGGGCACGGCGAGTGGCTTCCGAGGGGCAACCGGGAGGGGTCAAAGTGGGAGGGTCGGCAGGGCAACGCCAGGCGCGGCGTGGCGCAT